>DASTYM010000417.1:0-3271 GCA_035764995.1 Cyclobacteriaceae bacterium
GGTGAATTCTATTCTGTTGCTGTTACCAACAACTTCCAGCAAGCTGATACCGGAACGAAGATGATACACATCGGTAGGAATACCAAGTCACGTATTGTATCGAAAGGAATTTCTGCGGGTAAGTCTCAAAATTCTTACCGCGGACAGGTTCATATCATGAAACGTGCTGAAGGAGCTCGCAATTTCTCTCAGTGCGACTCATTGTTGATGGGCGATCAGTGTGGCGCACACACGTTCCCGTATATCGATGTTGAAAACAATAGCGCAAAAGTTGAACACGAAGCCACAACTTCGAAGATCGGTGAAGATCAGATTTTCTATTGTCAGCAACGCGGTATTGATGAAGAGTCTGCAGTTGCATTGATTGTGAATGGTTACGCGAAAGAAGTATTGAATCAACTTCCGATGGAGTTTGCAGTGGAGGCACAGAAGCTCCTGGCGTTGACGTTGGAGGGCAGTGTTGGATAACAATAGTCATTAGTCATTAGTCATTAGTCATTAGTCATTAGTCATAGTTTTTCAAATGTTAAGCATCAAGAATTTACAAGCCAAAATCGGAGAGAATCAGATCCTGAACGGTATTAACCTTGAAGTGAAGCCAGGTGAAGTGCATGCAATTATGGGCCCAAATGGTTCCGGGAAAAGTACGCTTGCTTCTGTATTGGCTGGACGCGAAGAGTTTGAAGTAACCGGAGGCGAAGCAACCTATTTTGGAAAAGATTTGCTTGCCCTGTCACCCGAAGATCGTGCTCGCGAAGGATTGTTCCTTGCGTTTCAATATCCTGTTGAGATTCCAGGCGTAAGCACCGTGAACTTTATGAAGACAGCGGTGAACCAAATCCGCAAGTACAGAGGACAAGAGGCATTGGATGCAGTTTCATTTCTTGGTATGATGAAGGAGAAAATGAAACTGGTTGAAATTGATCAATCGTTACTGAATCGCTCTCTTAACGAAGGTTTCTCTGGTGGTGAGAAGAAGAGAAACGAAATCTTCCAGATGGCCATGCTTGAGCCAAAACTTTCTGTGTTGGATGAAACCGACTCAGGTCTTGATATTGATGCATTACGCATTGTAGCAAATGGTGTCAATAAACTACGCTCTAAAAACAACGCAACCATTGTAGTAACGCACTACCAGCGTTTGCTCGAATATATCGTACCGGATTTTGTTCATGTCCTTTATAAAGGAAAAATTGTGAAGTCGGGCGGTAAGGAACTCGCGCTTGAACTCGAAGCCAAAGGTTACGACTGGATTAAAGATGAAGTGGCTGTAGCCTGATGGGTATGAATGAACCTACTGTAGCAAAAAATATAACAGGCGATATACTCTCATCGCTGCCCTCTTCTACTTCAGTTAGAGAATCTGCAAAAGCTGTGTTTCAACAGTTGGGATTACCTAACGTTAAGACAGAAGAATACCGCCACACTCCTATCACACGTGTATTGGAGAAGAACTTCAATTTCACATCCAATCAAAATCCAAAAGCATCGGTTCAGAGTATCCAGGATTTTACAATTACAGATCTTGATGCATACGTGGTCGTAATACTCAATGGAGAGTTTTCTGAAAACCTTTCCAGGATTTCAGGAGGTGAAGTGTCGATTGAGAAATTGTCAGAAAATAAGGAACAGCTAACAAAGTACGCTGATTTCAAAACCGATGCGTTGGTTGCCTGGAATACAGCAGCGTGGCAAGGTGGAGTTTATATTCACATTGCGGATAACAGAGCTGTCAGCAAACCGGTTGTGATCTATAACATCCAGGATGCAACAGATGGTGAAGTAAAAACTTTCACACGCAACCTCATTGTTGTTGGAAAAAACAGTGAAGTAACCGTTGTAGAAAAATTCGATTCTATCGGATCGAACCCGAATTTCTCCAACATTGTCACAGAAGCAACGGTAGCTGAGAACTCAGGACTGAATCTTTATAGCATTCAGGCTGATCATGGTAATCGCCATCAATTCGGACAAACTACCATCTGGCAGGCTAACCACAGCCGTGTAAATACTTACACATTTACCCTGGATGGAAAATTCGTACGCAACAATTTACAGCTATTGCTTGACGGAGAAGGTTGTGAGTCACACATGTACGGATTATATCTGTTGCATGGCGAGACGATTGCCGATAACCATACTGTGGTAGATCACCGGAAGCCAAACTCGTTCAGCAACGAACTGTACAAAGGTGTGCTCGAGGGAAATGCAAAAGGTGTTTTCAACGGTAAAATCTTTGTAAGACCACAGGCTCAGAAAACAAATGCCTTTCAAAGCAATCGCAATATTCTGCTTTCAGAGAAAGCAACGATCAACACAAAACCTCAGCTGGAAATCTGGGCTGATGATGTGAAATGCTCACACGGCTGTACCACCGGTCAGCTTGATGAAGAAGCATTATTCTACTTGCGCAGCCGCGGAATAGAAAAGAATACAGCCCGCGCCATGATGCTGTACGCATTTGCGGCTGAAGTGCTGGAAAACATTCCGAACGAAAAGCTGAAAAATTTCATTGATGGAATGATTGGAGAAAGACTTCACAAAAACTTTTGATATGAGCGTTGCCACACGATCTGCTATTGATGTTGAAAAGATTCGGGAGCAATTTCCTGTTCTCCATCAGAAAGTAAATGGTCGTGACCTCGTGTATTTCGATAACGCGGCTACAAGTCAAAAACCCAAGGTAGTTATCGATACGTTGGTAGATTACTACACGAATTACAACGCCAACATTCACCGCGGCATCCACACGCTCGCTGAAAAAGCAACAAGGGCCTATGAGGAAACTCGCAGGCTAGCAAAGGAATTCATCAATGCAAAGTCCCAACAGGAAATCATTTTTGTGCGGGGCGTTTCGGAAGCAATTAACCTGGTTGCTGCCACTTACGGAAAGGCTTTTATCAAAGAGGGCGATGAAATCGTTATATCAGGACTGGAACACCATTCCAATATTGTTCCCTGGCAGATCGTTTGCGAGGAAAGAAAAGCTATTCTGAAGGTCATCAACATCACTGATTCGGGTGAGCTTGACATGAAGCACTACAAATCGCTTTTGTCGGACCGGACCCGTTTGGTAGCAGTTAACCACGCGTCTAATAGTCTGGGTACCATTAACCCGATCAAGCAAATCATTGATCTCGCACACGCTCACAATGCTGTTGTTCTCATAGATGGAGCCCAAGCAGGTGCACACCTTGATCTTGACGTGCAGGCATTGGGCTGCGATTTCTATTGCTTGTCATCACACAAAATGTACGGACCAACCGGTACC
>DASTYM010000418.1:0-2194 GCA_035764995.1 Cyclobacteriaceae bacterium
TGGATAGAAAAGAACAGCACAATGCCGCCCTATTCATTGCCCGTAAGCCTCGAGTTTAGACTATTTACCCCACAACAATTTTTCGGAGAAGACGGGCCAACACTTTTACACGCTGCCCGTCTTCAAATTGAACGAGCATTGTTGAGTTTCTGCCTCTTATGCATTTGCCGTTAATTCTGACTGCCTCACACTGAGCACCCTTCAATTCGGTCCGCGTGAGCCTGTCTCCTAAGTACCTGTACATTGCATTTTTCAATGCGCTTGGAGCGATTAAAAGTTCCGCCCAGTCCAATTCCTAAAAAATAATCAAAAAAACTTGCGTAACCGAAAGGTTACATTACATTTGTACCCGTAACCGATTGGTTACCTAATGCAAAAAGTATGAGACGAGACGTTTTTCAGGCCATTGCGGACCCTACCCGCAGGGAAATCATCAATTTGATAGCTCATAAGCAGCTGAATCTGAATTCGGTGGCTGAGAATTTTGATGTGAGTCGTCCTGCAATTTCCAAGCATATAAAAATCCTGATGGAGTGCGGACTGCTGGTTATCAACCAACAAGGACGTGAACGCTATTGCGAAGCGCGTTTGCAAAAACTGAACGAAGTGTCAGATTGGGTGGAGCAGTACCGAAAATTCTGGAATGCGAGATTGGATGCATTGGAAGATTATCTGACCCAACTCCAGGCAAACCAGCCTATGCGCGCCTCAGCTGGTAAAAAGAAATCATCCACAAAAAAGAAAAAATCATGACAATCGCTGTAAAAAATGAATTAGTTATTGAGCGTGTGATCAATGCACCTCGTGCTCTCGTATGGAAAGCTTTCACAGAAGCCGATCATTTAAAACATTGGTGGGGCCCTGTTGGTTTTAAACTAGAAGTCCTCAAGCTGGACGTTCGCAAGGGCGGGATATTTCACTTTGCCATGAAAGCCGATGATGGTGCCGAAATGTTTGGTCGTTTTGATTACATCAATGTTCAGGCTCCCGAAAAAATCATTTTCACCAACTCGTTTGCCGATGCCGATGGAAATCATGCCCGTGCTCCTTTTAGCAATGAATGGCCGATCAAAGTCTTGAACACCTGGACGTTCGAAGAAAAGAATGGGAAAACTACCCTCCTGCTTTGTGGAGAACCATTTGAAGCAACTGAAACCGAGATGAAACGATTCGTGCAGGAATTCCCCGGCATGAACGAGGGCTTTGGCGGAACCTTCGATCAACTGGATGCCTATTTGGCTACATTGAAATAGATCGTTATGAACAACGAAAAAGACAGAGAGATTATTAACGTCCGGGTGTTCAATGCTCCTCGTGAGGTATTGTTCAATGCTTGGGCAGATCCCGAGCAGCTTTCACAATGGTGGGGGCCGAAAGATTTCAGAAACACGTTTCATGAATTTGATTTCAAACCCGGAACTACCTGGAAATACACAATGCACGGTCCGGATGGAATTGACTATCAAAACAAAAGTGTATTCAAAGAAATTGTAAAGCCCGAGCGCATTGTCTTTCAGCATCTCAAACCCATGCACCGATTTTTGTTGACTGCAACCTTCGAAGCCATGGGCAACAAAACCAAACTTACCTTCCGTCAATTATTTGAAACCGTTGAAGAATGTGAACGCGTGAAAGGATTTATCGTGGAAGCCAACGAACAAAATCTTGACAGACTCGAATCAGTAATTTCAAAAACCAAAAAATAACCTCATGAGAAAAATTGTTCAATTCATGCACGTATCGCTTGACGGATTTGTAGCAGGGCCCAACGGAGAAATGGACTGGATTACCGTTGATGATGAAATCTTTGACTATGCCGGTAACCGAACAGATAATTCCGACATGGCTTTATACGGCCGTGTTACCTTTGATATGATGGAAAATTATTGGCCTACTGCTGCTGACGTGCCTAATCCATCCAAACATACCGTTGAGCATTCAGCCTGGTACAAGGGAGTGGCGAAAGTTGTATTATCGAAAACACTTAAAGGTAAAAACATCAGGAACACAACAGTTATTTCCGACAACATAGCTGCAGAGGTTCAAAAACTTAAGCAAGGGTCTGATAAAGAGATTATCATTTTTGGAAGCCCGGGCGCTTCACATACGCTCATGGCGGAAGGCTTGATTGATGAATTCTGGATTTTTGTTAGCCCGATTTTAGTAGGTACAGGTATTCCGTTGTTTAAGAACA
>DASTYM010000419.1:0-2968 GCA_035764995.1 Cyclobacteriaceae bacterium
GAGTCTTATATATTGAGAAATGACAAGCCAATTTTTCTTCTCAGTCCACTGCACTTGCTGCCAGGGACGATGCTCAGGGACATCCGGAGCTCCTTGCGTTAGCCCGTACTGCGTGGCATAGGCATATCCAACCGTAAAACGAGTTTGATCGGTTAAGTAATATGTGTATCCAAGACGAGCAATGGTCTGACCGAGGTCATCCGAAAAATTTTCGGTAAACCGGACATGGATGTCAACCCATAGTCCGGATTTATCGGTTAGTCTTGTCTGATTAAAATAACCGAACCAGACTTGTTCGAGGTGCTCAACATTTTTTTCCTGAGCATACGTTATTGATGTTATCAAAAGGCATGCACACAAACTTGTCCATTTAAACATTCGGCTGCGGAGTTGTGCGCAAGTATGGCTTTATTCTTTTATGACCTTTCGGAAATTTTGACGGAATGTCCTCGTCTTTTACAGCAGCGGTTATGATCACGTCTTCTCCATGCTTCCAGTTAGCAGGAGTGGCTACGCTATAATTTGCGGTGAGCTGCAAACTTTCAACAACCCTGAATATTTCATCAAAATTTCTACCGGTAGAAGCCGGATAGGTGATCATCAATTTCACCTTTTTGTCAGGACCGATGATGAATACTGAACGCACCGTAAACTTGTCCACATTCGGGTGCACCATTCCATATAAATTGGCCACCTTAAATTCAGGATCCGCAATCAATGGATAGTTGACCGTGGTATTTTGAGTTTCGTTGATATCATTGATCCATTTCAAGTGCGACTCCAGCGGGTCCGCACTGATCGCCAGCACCTTCACGTTAAGTTTTTGAAATTTATCCGTCAGTTTAGACATGGCGCCAAGTTCGGTAGTACAGACCGGAGTAAAATCTGCGGGGTGTGAAAACAGGATACCCCAGTTGCTGCCGAGCCATTCATGAAATTTAATTGTGCCAGCGGTAGTTTCTGCTGTGAAATCCGGGGCGATGTCTCCTAGTCGTAATGACATAATTGTATAAAATTTGGTTAAACATAAGTTAAGCGTTAATAGGTGTAACGCATAGTTACTCCATAAGTTCCCGGATCACCTAACACTCCGGCATAATGACCGGCATTTCCTCCAGCCACGAGCAGTTGTTCATAGTAATCATAGTTGAGTAAATTTCTACCCCAAAAGAAAAATGAAATACCCTTATCAGACCGGAATCCCACGCGGGCATTAAGCAGCGCGTATCCATCAATGTTTAAATATTTCGAAGGCGAAGGACTTGAAGAAAATTCAGAGCGATAGTATCCATCAAATCCAAAGAAGAGTTTGCTTTCCTGCCCCAGAAAATTCAGCGTGTTGGAAAGAACCTCTCCACCAAAAGAACTCGCCCATTTTGAAATACCGGGTAATCGCTCACCTGAAATGTCTTTGAACGCAACTTGAACACCATCCTCAACATGACCTGTTTCTTCTAATGGAAGCGGTGCGTTCGTGAAGGTAACGTACTTGCCATCGGTGTAGGCCATCGATGCATAAAAAGAAAGATTCTGACTAACCCTGATATTGGCATCAACTTCCGTTCCGCTAACACTTACTTCTTCCGCGTTAGCGATGTACCCGCGGTTAACACCCAGTTCGGGTGACTGAACATTGGTCTGATAATTTTTGATGCTGGTGTTGAAAACCGTCAAGTTCAATGTGAAATTTTTGATTGGCGATGTTTTGATTCCCGCTTCAAAGTGTTGAACATCTTCCGGCTTAATTACCGCCAGATCTGTTGCAGGAGCTCCATTAATGGTGGGAATACCCGCTACATTAACACCCACAGGTTTAAAACCGGTTGAGTACGTGACATAGGCGTTGTAATTCTTATTGATCTTATACGCAACAGTAAGATTGTACGTCAAGTTGTTTTCATCGGCATCGGCAACGTAATACTGATTGCTGTACACTCCGTTCTTCAAATTCTGCAAGGCGATCTTCTCAGCTTTGGTACCATTATAGGTTGCGGTATCTAATCCACCATAAGTTTGTCTGTCGTACACAACATCTTTTTCATCGTAATTGAGACGTATGCCAGGTTGAAGGTGCAGGTCTTCTAAAATTTCCCAGTCAACATTCGCAAACACGGCTGCACTTTTTGATTGGATGGATGATTCTGTTCTGATACCATACCCTTCAAACAAACCCGGTGTTTGCCACAACTGACTTAATGAGCTTTGAGAGAATCTCCATTGAGCTGAACCTGATTCTTCAGTACCATGAATTTTCAAATCCTGATCGATGTAAAATAATCCGATTACTCCGCTGAGGCGTGGCAAAAATGTTCCGGCATAACGAATTTCCTGGGACCAGTTTTCATGTTCAGCCGGG
The DNA here is from genome assembly GCA_035764995.1 of Cyclobacteriaceae bacterium. Classification (GTDB taxonomy): domain Bacteria; phylum Bacteroidota; class Bacteroidia; order Cytophagales; family Cyclobacteriaceae; genus UBA2336. Next base: position 2,357 of record DASTYM010000419.1, read on the forward strand.
TTTTGTGATTTCGACAATGCCTGTAATCCAGTAAAATCTCTGTCGTTGGAAGGATCCCAATTCCAGTAACGCCATGCGGTTGTTGATGTCAGCGTACCAGGGCCAATTTCCTGGTCGATCGTGAGCGAAACTCCGCCCAAATCATTTCCGGAATTCCACGGTGTATCGTGATCAATTTTCCAATCGAATGCATGCTCGCTGGGGAGCGTATAGTTAAGATCAGCAATGATTGCATTAAACTGGCGGTATGCTGCGCGTTCGGTTGTAACAACACCGGCTACAACCTGGGCATAACCATCAGGGCGCTGACGGGAATTATCACCTGACAACGTAATGGAAGTTTTATCGGTTGGCTGATAGAGCAATTGACCACGCAAGCCAAGGTTGTTGATGTCATTTGTGTACTGATGCGTACGAACATTTTCAATTAAACCATCACGTTGTGTTCCTGAAAAAGAGATGCGTCCGGCTAATTTTTTTGAAAGTGGACCACTGATCGAACTTTTCGCCTGAACATATCCATAATTACCATAACTCACTTCGAAATTGTATTCAGGAGTAAAGGTTGGTTTGCGAGTGGTGATGTTGAATGCACCAGCCGTTGTGTTTTTA
>DASTYM010000420.1:0-2099 GCA_035764995.1 Cyclobacteriaceae bacterium
CACAGCAATTTCATTGCAGTTCCCATGTTGATGAAAGCGATTGAGCAGCTTAATAAATGGGGCGTTGATCGGGTTCAGGAGTATTGCAAAAATATTGGCGCTTCAAGCATCAGTAAACTGAGAGAAAAGGGATTCATTATAGAAGACGAAGCGTACAGGGGTTCGCATCTATTTGGAGTTCGCCTTCCGAAAGGGGTTGACTTTGAAAAGGTGAAAGCTTCATTACTTAAACATAAAATATACGTTTCGGTGCGGGGAACTTCTATTCGTGTATCGCCTAATGTTTACAATACAGAAAAGGATCTTCAAAAATTCACCAGGGTTTTATTGTCAGCGTTGTAGTGTTGAGCTACTATTTTTTCCGGTTCAGTTGATATTCTCCTTACGGCCATACTGGTTCAGTATCTTCTTCGTAGGTTCGTATAAATTAAAACGGTATGCGCTTTTTCTGCACATTCATTCTGACTTTTGCTTCGGCTTTGGTTTTCGCTCAGCAATCATCTTACACCTTTGTTTTCCTCAATTCAAAGAAAGACAAACAAGAACTCCCACAGGAAGAGGTAAAAAAAATCATGGATGGTCACATGGCCAACATCGGCCGGCTTGCTAAAGAGGGAAAGCTTCTTGCAGCTGGTCCGTTTGAAGGTGGGGGTGGAATCTTTATTTTCAACACAACATCGGTCGATACCACTACTAAGTGGCTGAGTACCGATCCGGGTGTTCAGGCTAAACGATGGAACATTGAGATTTTTCCATATCAGCCGAGAACAGGCGGTGTTTGCCCTGTGGGTGAGAATTACGAGATGACCAACTATCATTTCATTCGCTTCACTGCACAGGTTACCAAATCAACAGCGGTACATTATCCTGATATCCTGCGCAGGCATGATGACTATATCAAAGAAAAATTTTCAAAAACAGGAAATGTTATAACTGAAGGAGTTTTTGGAAACGATGGTGGTATTTTGGTTTTGAAAGACAACTTTCAAAAAGAAATTTTTGAAAACGATCCTGGCGTCCAGGAGGCATTACTTCAATTCGACATCAAAAAGTTATTTATCGCAAAAGGCTCGTTTTGCGAGAAGTGAATGAAGCCGCATCCGCGCTCACCCCTTATGCCTAAAGGGGGCCAACGCGCCTGCAGGTTCTCGCTTAGGGAATTAGAGGGTAGCAATAGTGGATTACTTAAAATTGAATTCTGAAAAAATCTGCCACTGCTTACCGTCATGTTTAAGAAGTACTATTGAGTTTACAGAGAATGTTGCATTAAACTTTTTCTCGCTGAACTCTTCCCATGCATTAACAAATTCAGGTTTTCCCAAATCGCGAAACGCCAAGGTTAGGTGCGGATGATAGGCGTGGTCTTTGTAATTAGCGTTGAAGAGATTTAATTCCTTTTTACAAAAACCCTGAAGTTCTTTTTGAATTTTTTCAAGGGCCTCACTCTTCACCACATCAATAAAAATCACACGAGGTTCAAAGCTTCCAAAGTTCAATAGTGAAATCTCAAACGAGTTTTGTTGCTGCGCAAAAGAAGCTAATCTTTCAATCAATATGCTTTCCTTTTTCTCCTTCCACTCGAACGGCATGTGCAGCGTGATGTGCGGTGGAGAGTTAAGTGATGCCTTGCTGTTGTACTTTTCTTTGAAATAGCTTTTCAGCTTCATCCCGTCTTCCAAAATGGGTGATGGCGGAATGATGGCGATAAAGTATAATTGTTTTGCAGTATCTTCTTTCAAAAATCAAGTATCTTTTAGCAAAGTTAAGGAATGGTTTCGCTAGACACGGTTCGCAAAATTTCGCTTACGTTTCCAGAAGTAGTAGAAATGCCTCATTTCGAGAAAACATCCTTTCGCATCAAGAAGAAAATCTTTGCCACCCTCGATGCGAAAAACAAACGCTGCGTTGTTAAGCTTTCCCCCATTGACCAATCGACATTTTGCAGCTATGATGAAAAGATCATTCACGCTATCAAAGGTACGTGGGGCAAACAAGGCTGGACAATCATTGAGCTGAAAAAAATACCCAAAAAATTACTAGAGGATTTGCTCATTACTTCCTACTGCGAAGTAGCCCCGGAAAAGTTTGCCAGGCAGCTC
>DASTYM010000421.1:0-6332 GCA_035764995.1 Cyclobacteriaceae bacterium
ACGTCACACACAGTTCCGTCAACCTGATGGCAGTTTGTATAAGGAAGAACTGGTAAGTTCAGAAGGATTTTCGGGAATCTATTCCAATCTGTACCATGTGTATCCGCCTACACGGATAAAATCTGTGAGCGACCCGGTCAAATACGGGCCGAAGGTGATAACAGATTACGCACTGCGTCAAACGCATTTAAACACATCTAAAGTAACTGCCACCGGAGATGATTATTTGAGCGCACGAAAAGTGTTGCTGAAAAATAATGACTGCGCTATTTCCATTTGTTCTCCTAAAAAGCGCAAGATGGATTACTTCTACAAAAACGCAGAAGGAGATGAAGTGTTATATGTTCACGATGGCAAAGGTTTTTTAATTTCACCTTTCGGGAAATTGGAAATCCGTCAAGGAGATTATGTAGTAATACCACGCACTGTAATTTATAAACTTGAGTTTGAAGAAGGCCCATTGCGGTTGTTGATCGTTGAAGCGGCTTCCCCTATTGAAACGGTAAAGCGTTACAGAAATCAACTTGGACAATTATTGGAGCACTCTCCGTATTGCGAGCGCGACATTCGTCCTCCACACGAATTGATTACCGATACCAACAAAGGTGAGTTTTTAATGAAGATTAAAAAGCAAGGTCATCTTCACAACTACATATATGAACACAGCCCGCTTGATTTAATCGGATGGGATGGATTCTTGTGGCCATATGCATTTTCGATTCATGACTTCGAACCAATAACGGGCCGGATTCATCAACCGCCACCGGTGCATCAAACATTTCAGGCGCACAATTTTGTGATCTGTTCGTTTGTTCCACGCTTGTTTGATTACCATCCGCAGGCAATACCTGCCCCTTACAACCACAGTAACATTGACAGTGATGAAGTTCTGTATTATGCAGAAGGGAACTTCATGAGCCGCAGGGGCATTGAGCGTGGATCATTCACCTTGCATCCAGGAGGTTTACCACATGGTCCGCATCCGGGCACTGTTGAAAAAAGTATTGGCGCTAAAGAAACGCACGAACTGGCTGTGATGATTGATACGTTTCATCCGTTGTATCTGACAGAAGATTCGCTTGAATTCCTGGATAAAAATTATCCGATGAGTTGGACGGACCCAACACCAGGCGATTTCAATGAGGTAAATACACCTTAAGATAGAACCTGCGGATGAGATCGCGGATCGCGCTCGGCCCACATCACATGCAGTCCGCGATGACCATTCAAGGTTAACCTTCAAGTCACAAGTCATCGCGGGCAGCAAGCGCGAAGGATTGTGCGGAGACCCGCGATCCCCTGGATAGTCGCGAACCCATGAAGGAGATCGCGGATCGCCCACGACCCACCGCAATGCAGTCCGCGATGACTACGAATCTTAATTCCATGTCATTCACCGACAATTTCGGCATGTTGGTTGGTTTACCCCGGTAAACTCAACCTTGAAGTGGTAAATTCCTTGAATTAAAAAACAACCCCACTCCCATGAAACGCCTTTCCAGCCTCCTGGTGCTGATGGTAGCGTGTTCGTTTTCTTTTGCTACCGTTCGCACCGTATGTAACATGCCCTATAGCCCCGGACAGTACACTGACTTCAATTCAGCCATGGCTGATTCGAATTCCGGTGATACCATTTATGTCCACGGGACTTCAACAGATTATGGAATAGTAACAATCAACAAATCCCTGGTGGTGATTGGTACGGGCCATAACCCAGACAAACAGAACCCGCTAGTCTCCAAGTTTTTACAAATTACAATTTCAAGTAGCGATGTTCAGTTGATTGGTCTTCGTGTGAATACGATCTACTCAATAAGCCAGTCTAATGTTGTTATTAAAAAATGCAGAATTATGGGAAGCTCCTCTGTGATCTCCATAGTGGCTGACTTTTCAAACGATTGGCTCATTGAGGGAAATATTATAGAGTCCACAAACGTTTCAAGTCTTTTCTTTGGAGCTCAGCCTTCTCCCGGCACAATTGTTCAGAACAATGTTTTTCTTGGTCAAACAGAAATGATAGGCGGGCTCATAAACCTTTCAACTGATCGAACCTATTTTTTTAACAATGTTTTCCTTGGTCTGTCCGGATCATACAACACTTTTTTTGATGTCCATTTCGCAGAAATTGACAACAATATTTTCTACTATTCCATGCCCAATGGAATTATGTTCACCGATAATTTTATGGATAATAACATCTCGTTTGGATCGATGGATAATAGTTTTTACGCACCTGGCTCAAACAACCTTATCACCGACCCCATGTTCGAGAACTACCCGGGCTTTTCAGTTTTATTTGACTACAGCTGGGACCTCAGCCTGGACCCCTCTTCACTTGGCCATAACCATGGAACCGATGCAACAGACGTAGGTGTTTTTGGTGGTATCGGTTCCAAGTTCACTGAAACCGGAGAACCTTCCATTGCCGAAATCACCGCCTTCTCTATTACATCACCCACTACAATTGCTCCGGGAGGAACGCTTACGATTTCTGTCACATCGAAACGAGTTCCTTAAACTTCCTTGATGATCTCAGGAAAAACCTTCGCGAAACGATTTGCATTTCCATTTCAACTGGGAGTCTGTTTATTTTTTTTAACTGTCGGTTGGTGTCCCGCTCAAAAAATTAATTGTGCCGAGTATTTTTTTGACACTGATCCAGGTCCGGGAAACGGAACACCTATCACCTCATTTCCAGAAGAGGGCTCAGTAGTTTTTACAGAAACAATCAACACGACAGGCCTTGCGGTGGGAAGCCACTTGCTTTTTATCCGAACCAAATCTACAGATGGTGACTGGTCATTGTATGAAGCACAGGAGTTTTTTATAGACAATGGAATTATCGCTGCAGAATATTTCTTTGATAAAGATCCGGGTATCGGAGGGGGAATACCCCTGTCCGTTTCATCAACCGGTACAATTACTGAAACCATCCCGACTTCAGGTTTGTCGGATGGAATTCACTATTTATTTGTTCGAACCAAACACGATGGAAATATCTGGTCACTCCAGGATCCCCAGATATTTTTTATCAGAACACGAATTGTACAGGCTGAATATTTTATTGATACTGATCCAGGTTTTGGAAGTGGAACATCTATTTCTATTTCTTCACCTGATGATTTAATTACCATCACACCAACCCTGTCAACATCAGCATTGCCAGATGGAAATCATTATCTCTTTATTCGAACCAAAGATATTCTTGGAAAATGGTCATTCTTTGAGCCTATGATGTTCACCGTAGATGCTGCACTGCCGATCGAATTGTATGATTTTGCAGCAACGGCCACCCGGGATGGTCGTGTCAAGTTGCAATGGACAACCGCAACAGAAATCAATAATGACTTTTTCTCAGTGGAACGTGCCGCTGCTCCGGAGATTGAGTTTGCTACAATTTTTGAGATCCCCGGAGCTGGAACTACTAAGGTAAAGACTTCTTACGAAGAAATCGATGAAAAACCCTATCCGGGAATAAATTACTACCGATTAAAGCAAACTGATTTTGATGGCACGTTCAGTTATTCAAAAATTGTTTCTGCTGAAGTAAAGAAAGTTACAACGGTCTATCCAAATCCTGTTGTCGACAATTGGACCGTAGCCTTTGGTGATGCAGGCAACCAATCAAGAACAATTGAAGTGCTGGATCTAACCGGGAAAAAATTAGCTGATTATAAAACTCAATTGACGATCGTTGAGCTAAAACGTGAAGGAGTCCCTATGGGTGCTCACATTGTAAAAATTACTTCTCCAGGGTCCAAGCCAGAGTTTTTGAAAGTCAGCTTTCAGTAATTAATCAGCTCACAACGCGCTGCTCTCTTCCGATCCAAACATATAAGAGCGGACCAACTAGTGGCATGAATACCACGATTGCACACCAAATCCATTTTGTATAGACTCCCCTGAAACTATTATTCATGATATCAACGATAGCTGCAATATGAATGAGTCCCATTACCAGGATTATTCCCCATTCCATAACGCCAGGCATACCAAAAAGGAAGATTGAATTCATAGGATTGGATTTATTGTAACACAAAATACTAATTCCCGTTCTTATTAGCTTTACTGAGTTTAGAAAATCATGCAAAAATTCATACTCCCCATCCAGGTTCGCTGGTCAGATATCGATCAAAACCGCCATTTGAGGCATTCTGCTTATTATGATTACGGTGCCATGGCGCGTATTGCATGTTTTTCCGAAAACGGCCTTACTAACCTGAAACTGGAAGAACTTCATATTGGCCCGATTCTTTTTCGTGAAGAAGCTGTTTTCAAACGTGAAATTAAATTTGAAGATAAAATCACGATTGACATGGCCGTAACAAAAGCTACTGTTGATTATAGCCGCTGGAGTTTTAGACACAACTTATACAAGGAAGATGGAACTTTGTGCGCTGTTCTTAACCTGGATGGCGCATGGATTGATATTGTAAAGCGAAAACTGGCTACTCCGCCAGAGTTTATTCAATCTATTTTTCAAAATTTTCCAAAAGCCGAAGATTTTCAACCGATTGAGCTTATAAAAAAATAAAACTACAGTAGTTACCGCAGAGATCGCAGAGATTTCGCAAAGATCACAAAGCTTGCATTTAAAGGTGGATGCCTTTCATGTCTTTGCGTACCTCCGCGTTCTTTGCGGTTTATAAAGATTCAAGACGACTTTGAGATCAGGGATCTAAAATCCACTCTTCAATGACCCGTGGGTAATGTTCATACTCAAGCATGTGAACTTTTTTAGCAATATCATCGGGAGTATCAGAGGTGCTCAATTGAGTTTTGGCCTGGAATAAGATTCTTCCTTCATCGTACTTTTCGTTCACCTCGTGAATCGTGATGCCGGTCTGTTTTTCGCCAGCCGCTTTCACGGCCTCATGTACGTGCATGCCGTACATTCCTTTTCCGCCAAACTTTGGTAGCAATGCCGGGTGGATGTTGATGATTTTTCCCGGAAAAGATTTTATTAAATAGGAAGGTACCAGCCACATGAATCCTGCCAGCACAATATGGGTCACATTTTTCTCCTTCAGCCAGCTCAGTACTTCTTCACTTTCGCGGAAGATGGGCCTGTCAAAAACTTTCGAGGAGACATTGAATTTCTTTGCACGTTCCAATGCAAATGCCCGTGCGTTGTTGCTTAACAACATCACAACTTCAATGCTTGCATGATGTTGAAATCGCTTCATAATTTCTTCAGCGTTGGTACCGCTTCCGGAAGCGAAAATGGCTATTCGATGCGTTGAAGTGTTAATGTATTTAGGTGTTGAAATCGGTAAATGGTTTGTCATTTGGTTTGAAAGATTTACAAAAAAAACATCAACACGTCAACAAATTAATACCTCAACACAATTATAAAAGAGTCATACTTAAAATCCCCAGTAACATAATCACCTTGCAGAAACTGCTGAGCCATCCATAATCCTTCCTTGTATCAGCTTTGACCAACCGCGTTGTAAGCCAGGCTAGCGGTACAAACAACAACATCACAAAATAAATGATATCGAGTTTGACATACAGCTGGTTAATCGCTACGACTGAAATCAAAAAGGTTACAATTAAAAGATACAGCGTAATTTTTGTTTTGCGAATGCCCCATACGATGGGCAGTGTTTTACAGCCGTACGTATTATCTCCTTTTAAGTCTTCCATGTCTTTGATGATCTCGCGAACCAGCGTGATGAAAAAGGAGAACAGTGCATAAATCAGAATAAGAATTGTATTAGCCTCATATAAAAAAACAAGAATTGCAATTGAAGCTCCCGTTAATAAAGCAACTGTAAAGTTTCCAATGAATGGAAGGCGTTTTAACAAGCTGGAGTAAAACCACAGAATTGAAACAGAGAGCACATTGACTGCAGCAAGTTTCCACGACACGAACAATCCAACAAAAATGCCCAACATTGATAAGCCTACATGCAATAAAATAACAAACCTGCGGTGAATGGTTTTTCCAACCACTACCCTTTCAGGATTATTGACGTAATCAATTTTTACATCATAGTAGTCATTGATCACATAACCCCCTGCTGCAATCAGCACCGTGGAAAGCGAAACTAAAAAAAGCATGATATCCTTAAACACCTCAGCTTCGGCTAAAAAGAAAGCTGTGAAATACTGAGCAAAAACAATGATCAATAAATTCCAGGCTCGTGTAAGCCGCAGAAAAGATTCAACCAGTGTTTTATGCGATGAGGCCATGTATGAGATTCACGTAAAAATAAGAATTCTGGTTACTGAATCTAAAAATTAAAAAAGGCCACCAATGATTGATGGCCTTTGTGCACGATGGGGTATCCTGATAAGTTACCAATAAAACGTCAAAACCTGAGTGC
>DASTYM010000422.1:0-4919 GCA_035764995.1 Cyclobacteriaceae bacterium
TTCGGTCGATGGGCTACTGCCAGGAACTCTTCAATGAGCTCTAGACTGAAAATAATTTTAATCTTTCCTGTCTTTATTTTAATGTCCAGGGTCTTAAAGTCTTTCGTGATTAAGAAACTAATCCAGAGATTGGTGTCAATGATGACCCTTTCAGCCTTTTTTGCCATATCTCTTAGACCGAACTGACTCGACTTCTTTTGTGATTTCGGCTAAGGAAATTCCCTTTCCTTTAGTTCTTAGTTTATTTAATAATACCTCAAAAGATTTGATCGGATCTTTGTCCCGAATGTTGATAAGATTCAATTCTGCCAAGTTCTTTATAATTCTTTTGGCTTTGGGATTAACTATATCAATTCTCAAGGTCTCCATAATCAAATATACGATTCGATTTTCATTATTTGGTTGTCCAGGATTGTTGATTTTAGACGAAAAGTGCTGTTATTTGAATTCTCATGCGATTCCTGACTGTTGATGGAAATCTTATGTTTGTAACTTACTTTTTTCAAAGCTTCGTTCCTTGAATTAAAATAGATGCCTTAATCGATTGTTCCTTGAGGTGTAAGAATTTCTTACGCTCTTCATCCTGTTTGAAATTTTCAAAATCAAGTTCCGAGTCAAATTCAACAAGGTGGATTTCGTAAGGTTTATCTACATGATTTTCAATGAATGAATCCTTGTCAGGCCGAACCCGGAGCAAGAGTCTGCCTTTGTATTTTTTGATAATAGGAATAGCTATCGCTTCAAATTGATCAAATACCGTTTCTTGACCTTCTTTGATATAGATTAATTGGGTGATGTAAATCATTTATTTTGATCGTGTGACTCCATCGGAATCATTATCCAGCATCATCCCATTTCACGCACTCTCGCAACATTTTTTCGTCATATTTTACACCATACTGATCAAGCACATCTTGCGGTACACCATCCCAACGGTTAGGTTTGTTACCTGCATACCCAAGATCCTTGAGTCCAATTTCACTGGTGAAGAAACCGGTTGCGGTGAGATCACGCATCGTGTTGAAAAAGGCTACACCTTGTTTCATCTCCGGTTTTGCTAAAGCAGGGTAGGCAATTTCATCAACCACCGCAATTTGATCTGCAGAAGAACAATCGACAAAAGATTTATTGTAGCGCTTTAGGCACTGAACATCCAACCACTTGAGCCCACCACGCATTGGCAATTGATACCTCGGCATGTCTTTTACAATAAATTCAATGAATGCAGGGACACCTGCTTCGGTTGCGCTGCCGGAGGTTTCGTCTTTTGGAATGATAATATCGGCAAGTACAGCAATTGTAGCCATCTCGTGATCATCAAAGAATTTCTCACTCATCAATTTTTCATCTCGTGCCTTTTCGAACGGATGGCGATCAATAGTTGAGCCCGCTGTAGGTTTTGCTTCAGGCTTTTTCTCAGGACTACAGGCATCGAGTAGGGGCAATGCAGTTGCAGAGATTGCGCCTAGCGCTAAAGTTTTTATCGATTCTCTTCTTTTCATTTGGTCGATGTTTTGGTGTTAACGTGTTTAGGTGTTAACGTGTTAAAGTATCTAGGTGGTTCAGAACGTTCACACCTTAACACACTAACACGTTCACACATCAAAGGTTCTGTTGTTTAATTTGATCGATGATATAATCTGAAGCTCTCCAGGAAAGAGCAAGAATTGTCCATGTCGGGTTTTTATCCGCCTGCGAAACAAACGCACCCCCATCTACTACAAATAAATTCTTGCAGTCATGAGCCTGGTTGAATTTGTTCAGGGCTGATTTCGTTTTGTCGTTACCCATTCGCACCGTGCCTACTTCGTGAATGATTTTGCCTGGATTTTCTAATCCGTATTTATCTTCAGGGCCTTTTACACCGTAGGTAATTTCTGCACCCATTTTATGCATGATCTCCTGGAAAGTTTCCTGCATGTGTTTCGCTTGTTTGATTTCGTGATCGCTCCACTGATAATTAAATCTTAAAACCGGAATTCCATATTTGTCAACTACGTTCGGGTCGATCTCGCAATAATTTGTTTCCAGGGCAAGTGCTTCTCCGCGGCCGTCCATTCCAAACGATGCACCGTAGAAGTAACGGTAGTCATCTTTCAACCCTGCGCCATAGCCACCGCCTCTTATGTTTCCATCACGGCTTGCATACTTGCTATTGGTTCCTTGCATACCAAATCCGAAACCATAGCGCGGCATTCCCATTCCTCCGTAGTATTCGATATGGTATCCACGAGGGAAGTCAAGTTTCTTATTATCGAGCCACCAGGGTGAATACAGGTGTAAACCGCCTACGCCATCTTCATTGTAGCGTTTGCGATTAAATAGTTTCGGAACAATTCCACCTAAACCAACACCGGTCGAGTCATGCAAGTATTTTCCAACCACATTGCTTGAGTTGCCAAGGCCATTAGGGTGTTGTTTTGACTTAGAGTTCAACATCAAGCGAGCTGACTCGCATGCACTGGCAGCCAGCACAACAACTTTTGCCTTGATTTCATATTCCTGCATGTCATCTTTAGCTACATACGAAACACCGGTCGCAAGACCATTGGCGTCCGTGAGTACTTCGCGTACCATGGCGTTGACAATGACATCGAGATTATTGGTTTTGCCTGCAGGCTTGATTAAACAAGAAGAAGAAGAGAAATCGCCATACACGGTACAGCCACGATTACATTGTGAGCAATAAAAACATTGACCACGCTCTTCGTTAATTTTTTTCGTAAGAATCGACAGACGCGAAGGAATTACAGTTACACCAGCTGCATTGGCAGCATCCTTCATCATTAATTCGTGCAAGCGGGCTTTGGGAGGCGGCAGGAATTTTCCGTCTGGTTCGTTTGGCAGATTTTCTTTCGTGCCGAAGATTCCGATGAGTTCATCTACTTTATCATAATAAGGAGCAACGTCTTCATAACCGATTGGCCAGTCATCACCAAGGCCATCGTGGCTTTTTCCTTTAAAATCTTTTGGGCCGAAACGCAACGAAATTCTGCCCCAGTGGTTGGTGCGGCCTCCCAGCATGCGTGAACGCCACCAGTCGAATTGCGATCCCTTAGTTTGTGTATAAGGTTCGCCTTCCAGTTCCCACCCGCCATAGCTGGCGTCAAAGTCACCGAACGGGCGGAAGGTCGTGCTTGCACCTCTGCGTGGAGATTCCCACGGCCACTTGAGTTGGGTAACATTTTTTGCCGGATCGTACCAGGGGCCGGCTTCGATTACCACAACTTTTAAACCTGCCTGAGTCAAGACGTATGAAGCCATTCCGCCACCTGCGCCTGAACCTACGATGCAGACATCGTATTCTTTTGATGATTGTTTAATTTGAAAATCGGCCATGATCATGTAAGAGTTTGGTCTAAAGTAGAGGATTCTTACTAAACTTCTAAAAAAATTGGTTGATTATTATTTGAAAGGGGACGCTAAAAATTTACGTGACTCTGTTATAATTATTTGGATATTTGTTCCCCCTGATTCTTGTCGATTTGGAGCTGGTCTCAAAAAATAAATTCACTTGAAAAATATCATCAGGCAACTGGTAGAAAGCGGTGTTCGCGAAAGCGATGATGCTTCCGGGAGAAGAAGTATCATATTTTCAAATTATATCGCTTTGATTTTTTGCATGGTCAACATTCCCTTGTTTTTGGCCATCCCGCAAAACCGGACTTTTTCTGAGCTGGACAATGCAATCATTTCATTGTCAATTTTTGTGCTTCCGATTTTACTGAACCGGTTGTCACTGACCGGTGTAAGCAAATTGTACCTCTGTTGGGTGCCTCCGTTGCTGGTAACCTGGATCATGGTTTCGGGAATGATGAGTGCAAGCACAGTTCCTGTGTCCACATACTATGGCTTGCGCATTTATCTTGTTGCCATGGGTTGCATACCTTACCTGCTTTTAGACAGGAAGCACTTGGCGATGTTTATTCTGGGAGTTGTTCCTGCTTTATTCATACTTACTTTCTTCGATTATTGTTTAAGACTGTTGGGTGTTCCGATTGAATCGCTTGGACAGGGCATGACACCCATGAGAAGTTTTATTGCATATGCGGTTGTTGGCGGAAGTTGCTTTGCCCTCCGGTACGTAGTTGATAGTACAGATTTAAAAAATCAGAAGTTAATAATTGAACTGGAGCAAAAGAATAAGATTATTCAGGACCAGGCCGAAAGTGAAGTCAGCCAACTCAACCAACAGTTGCGATTAAACCTCGATGCTCTTACGAAGCGCGAAGAAGTGTTAAAAAAATCGCAGGGAATTGCCAAAGTAGGAAGCTGGGAGCTTGACCTGGATTCCATGAAAACATATTGGTCAGATCAAGTCTACGATATTTTTGGAGTTCATAAGGACTTTGACCTGAACAGCCCGATGCTGACCCGCACGCTCTTTAATGAATCCGGCCAGGTGATTGAAAACGCGCTGCAGGAACTTATTGCCACGGGGAAGACATATGACTTTACGTTGAAGGCAAGAACCCCGTTGGGTTACGTTAAGTGGGTGCGGGTTTTTGGTTTTCCATTATATACAGGCGATAAAATGACAGGCGTCAGCGGCATTGTTCATGATGTAACCTTCTTTAAGGAATCGGAAGAACGAGCGAGGGCAAATGCGAAGAATTATCAATCGCTTTTTGAGCAGGCATCGGATGCTATTGTCGTTAATGATTTCAATGGAAATATAATTGACGCGAATAGCGCGATGACAAAACTGATTGGATACCCCAAAGCTGAACTCCTGAAGATGAAGATCGTGGACATCCAGGATCAAGTTGAAATCGCGAAACGACCTATAGACATGTCGCGCCTATCGATGGGAGAACAGATTTTTGTTGCGAGGGTTTTGAAAAGAAAAGATAATGAACTCGTTCACGTTGAGGTGAATGCAAAAATGATTGGCGAGAACAAAATCATGGGTATTGTCC
>DASTYM010000423.1:0-5229 GCA_035764995.1 Cyclobacteriaceae bacterium
TCATGACAGCTTCCTGCTTTTGTTGTTGTGATGCCCAATAATACAGTCCAAGTGTGATCATCAGTGCAGGCTTGCAAATCATTTCAATCGTAGGTTGATCCAACACGATGGAAATAATTTCACCGGCAGCGGCCAATACAAATAAGTAAAAGAAGGTTTTTTTCATATTTCAATCCGGGTGAGATCGCGTCACTAAGGCCGCGAACGTATTATGGTATCTGTTCAACATCAGTCAAGGTAACGGTTTTTGTCTCAACACGAGGTCTGCCGGTCAATCGTGTAAAGATTAAATAGAGCAATGCTGTTCCAGATAATAAACCAGCAGTTAAAAATGTTACGAAGAAATTCGAAGCGTCATTGGCATAAATAAACCCCGAAAGGAATGCACCAATACCAATTCCCATCTCCATGAATATATACAAGCTCGAAATTCCCCTACCCTTGTGTTTTTCATCACTTAAATCCGTAGCCCATGCAAACAACGTTGGGGATGTCATTCCCTGACCCGTCCCATATATCGTTATGGCAATGAGAACTTCCTGCTTAGTAGAGGATAGTCCAAGCGCTACCATCGAAATCAGGACCAGCGATGAAGAAACCATTACTACTTTTCGTCTTCCGTACCGGTCGGATGCTTTTCCGGCAATCAGTCGCACCGAAAGTGATGCTACTGTCAGGAACATGAACGGTAATCCTTCATTATAAATACCAACATGTTTGCATAAATCTGGTATCACTGTAAACACAGCTCCATATGAATACGTGGTGAGCCACATCACGATGCAAGTAATGAGCACACGAGGTTCAAGTAAATCCCGCTTATGAATTTTAAATACTTCAGACGAGAATTTATGTTTATGCACAAGTGTCTCTTTTATCCCAAAGAGTACCGCAATGGATGCTACCGCTGTGGCTGATGAGCAATAAAACATCACATTCAAACCAAAATCATTTGCAATGCCCGGACCAATTGCTAAACCCAAAGCCATTCCGACTGTACCGGCTGTTCCCAACAGGCCCATCGCCTCACCTCTTTTATTGTAAGGAACAATATCGGCCAGGTAAGCCGTTAATCCGGTTGGCGTAAAACCTGTTGAGAACCCATGAATGAACCTCAGAAATAAAAACCCGGCTACTGAAGATAAGATCGGATACAACAAGCTAATAAGCACGCAAACAGACGTACCAAATAACATCACCGGAATTCTTCCCACTTTATCGGCAATCTTTCCACTGAAGGGACGCGATACCATCGCGGTGATGGTGAAAAGGGAAATGATTAATCCTTTAAACTCTGCTCCACCCAGGCTTGTCAGGTATGCAGGCATCTTCGGAATAATCATGTTGAAACTCGCGAAGAAAAGCAGCGAGCTTAAGCATAGCAGCCAGAATTGTGGGGTGTAGACTTTAGGAGGTTTTGTCAACGTAATATTAGTTACAGTTTCCAGTCTCCGGTTTCCGGTCACCGGTTACCGGTAACTGGCGACCGGTAACATTTATTTATTCACTGACTCCTCTTGCGCACTCAATAAAAACGCCTTGATGTAATCATCCAGATCACCATCCAATACATTTTGTGCATCAGTCCGTTCTACTCCTGTTCGGGCATCTTTCACTAATTTGTAAGGGTGCAGTACGTAGTTTCGAATCTGAGAACCAAAATCAATTTTCATTTTTCCTGCCTCCACTTTGTCGCGCTCAGCATTGCGCTTCTCCATTTCAACCTGAAACAATTTTGATTTCAGCATCTGCATGGCGCGTTCGCGGTTGGCGTGCTGGGAGCGTTCTACCTGGCACACAATAACAATTCCCGATGGCTTGTGTGTGAGCTGAACTTTTGTTTCCACCTTGTTTACATTCTGACCTCCAGCTCCACCGGAACGTGAAGTTTGAATTTCAATATCAGCCGGGTTGATTTCAATGTTGATAGTGTCATCAACCTTCGGATACACGAACACAGAAGCAAACGATGTGTGTCTGCGGCCGTTCGAATCAAACGGAGAAATACGAACCAGGCGGTGAACCCCTATTTCAGATTTCAGTTTACCGTAAGCAAACTCGCCATCGATTTCAAGCGTAGCCGATTTAATACCTGCCACTTCACCTGACTGATAGTTCAATTGTGAAACAGTATAACCACTTTTTTCTCCCCACATAATGTACATGCGGTTGAGCATATCGGCCCAGTCGTTACTTTCTGTACCGCCTGCTCCGGGGTTTATTTCAATGATGGCGCTAAGCTGGTCTTCTTCGCGACTCAGCATTTTCTTGAACTCGAGTTCTTCTACCGCTTTTTCTGTTTTGAGATAGTCCCGATCCAATTCTTCTTCGCTCACATCACCGGCATCGTGGAATTCATTGAGAACCTCCAGGTCTTCAATCAGTTTATTGACACGATCGAAGGCATCCGTCCACACTTTTTTGGTGCGGATACTTTTAAGGATGACTTCAGCTTGCTTGGGGTTATTCCAGAAATCGGACTGGTGGGTAATGAGTTCCTCGTCTTTAACTTCAACAATCTTGCGATCGTAGTCAAAGATACCGCCTAAGGGCGGCAACTCTCGTTTTCAGGTCTTTTAACTGCTCGGTGGTCATGTGTATATTTGTATAAGCTGCAAATATAAATATTAAAGTAAACCTCTGGAATACGGGAAAGCGAAATGATGAATAGGCGGTCACTTTATCTGTTTCTTTTTATACTGTTAGCATTCATTTCTTGCCAGGAAGAAGGTCCGCAAAGCAGTCAGTTCATCGTAATCAGCAACGCAGGAAGCCCCGTGAACGGAATCGTCTCGACATACTCCTATCCTTCCAAAAAATTAGAAGAAGAAGTTTACAGGTTTACCGCTGGGTCATTCAGCGCCACGATTACAGATGCCATCCTTTCCGGGAATGAGCTTTATGTAATTAAGCGCGATGGCAGTCCGGAGTCCGATAAGATTGAAGTGATAAACACATCCAACTGGACAAACTCGCGATCTGCCGACTTGCACCTGGTGCCAGCTTTTACACGCATTGCCATTCATCAGGATAAAATGTTTGTTGCGGGGTCAGAATTTAGCGGAGCCATGCACCTGCTGGTGTTTAATAAAGAAACACTCGAGAAAACAGATAGCATTTTTCTGAGAGATTATGTTGAAATCAGGAAAATGATTGCTCACGACAATAAAATTTTCATCAGCTATAATTTTATTGACAGCAGCCCCAAATTACTTGTTCTCAGCAGTGTGAATTATGAAGAACTTGAGGAATTTGATCTTCCTTATAATTGCGAGGATCTTGTGGTAGATGCGGAAGGAAATATATTGGCATTTCACATCAAAGGACTCATCAAAATTAACAGCTTAACCCTGGAGGCTACTCCCATTCCGGTTTCGGAAGGAAAAGTTTTTTACGGACCTGGTGGATCATCAATCGGGTACGATCGTAAGAATAATAGCATTTATTATTTCTCCTTTGCTGCTCAACCCGCGCCTGCACCCTTTCATTTATCTGGATACAATATTAGTACCGGATTGCCGATTGAGATTCCGCAAGAATTTCTGGATGCCAGTTCAATCAACTACAATAACTCACTTGGTATGCTCGTGATGGGAGGTTACCATACCCCAACCAATCAAGGAATTGTCAGACTGTGTGACAAAGAAGGAAATGTTCTTTCCAATTTTCCCGTTCCAAATACTCCATTGGAAATCCTTTTCAAGTAGAGGCCAATTCCAGACACTCAAAAAGCGAGGTAAAAATTCTTAAATTTCTATATGGAATTTAAGGTCTCATTTGACGCCTACGCAAAAGTAGTTATTGCCATTGTCACCATTTTATTCGTGGGAATCATTTCCTTTCATACAGTACAAATGATTGAATCTCCCAATCGACTTGCCAGGACACTTGCTTTTGGATTCTCTATCATCATGATGGTGGCCATCTATACATTTTGTTATTTATATCGACCACTGAAGTATGTTCTTGAGTCAGGCAAGCTGATTGTCAAAAGGCCATTCAAGGACAAGACGATTGATTTATCGGATATCAGGGATGCGTATGTTATTACAAAAGATTCCATGGGCTGGGTGGTGAAGACGTTTGGAAATGGGGGTCTGTTTGGATTTTATGGAGAATTCAGAAGTTCCCGGTATGGGCACATGACCTGGTATGCTACCCGAAAAAGTAATTACGTGATGCTTGAAACAACAGAAGGCAGAATAGTACTTACTCCGGATAATCTTGAAATGGCCAATGAGATCAAAAGACAAATACAATAAATTACTCCTTCGCTTTACTCCCTCTGTACAACTCATACTCCAGCAACCTACAGTCTAGTTTTGCTGTATAAAACTCATACCTGCGGCTGGCTTTCAGTCCTATTTTCTTTGCGAGGTCAAGATTACCGGTAAAAATATAGCCTGTGTAACCCTGGCATTTCTTCTTCATAAAGTCACCGATGCGCTTGTATGTTCCTTCCAGTTCTTGCAATTGACCTAAACGCTCACCGTATTCCGGATTGAAATACACAACACCCTTCTCACTTTGCGGCACGACAGTTTCTTCAAAATCGCAAACGCTGAAGTCAATCATATTTTCAACCCCTGCTATGCCGGAATTGATCTTTGAAATGTTGATGGCATCTTCATTAATGTCAGTTGCTATAATTTTTAATCCTGGCTCTTCCATGATCTGATCTTTCAATTTTTGAAATTCCCGATGGTAGTCTGCAATATTATAACCGATCACGTGCATGAATGAATAATTTTTTCGCAGCAACCCTGGTTTTCGGTTTGTTGCCATCAGTGCAGCTTCAATTGCAACCGTACCTGATCCGCACATTGGATTTACAAACGGTGATTTCCGATCCCACTTCGAAGCCAGCAACGTAGAAGACACTAAAGCTTCCAACATCGGTGCAGGTCCGGGAACTTTCCGATAACCGTGTTTCGAAAGTGTTTCCCCGGAGGTATCTAAAAATATTTCTGCACTAATCTCCCACCAGAACAAATTAATGACCGCACCATCCAGAGCAGATCCAGAATCAGGGCGCTTCGATGTTTCTCTGCGAATCTTATCAGCAATTGCGTCTTTCACTTTCACGTTGGTGAACATCGTATTGTTCACGCTGGGGTGATCAACATGACTGGTCACTGAAAAATAGCCATCGGTTGGGATGAGGTTTTGCCATTCATATTTGAACACACGATTGTAAAGTTCATCAACACTATTACACCGGAACCTGAA
>DASTYM010000424.1:0-16444 GCA_035764995.1 Cyclobacteriaceae bacterium
ACTCAGAAATCATTTTTTTTAATCCCGGGCAAATCAGTTTTGCTACCAACTCATTTTTGATTTCTTCGTCTTGCATCATTGCAATCAGCCGGACAACATTCGGAAGATGATCGGCCAGTTCATATCCGCAATCATTGTTAACAGACAGGTGCTCGCGGCTCAGGTTCACCAGTAACTCAGCCCTTTTATAGTCATCACCAAAAAGTAAATAGCCTAGGTCAAGTGTGGTAATGGCCTGCACCTCAAAGGTTCGCGTGTGCAGTTCCTGCATTTCGTCCATCGATGCGGACGAAACAAATTCCGTAAAGGGATCCAGCGCATTTGCCAACTCAGGATAATATCCGTCCAGAAATAGCTGTATTTCCTTTACCTCATCCACGAAACCTTCCTTTGGAAAATCAGTAAGTGAAGCCAGCAGCTTAAGGTTATTGGTTTTTGTTTTTCCTTTACTGTTCATATGCGCGTTTTTACCAATACTTAAAAATCATTATGCTCCTCTTGCCGGAGTTTCTTTAAATCCAAAGCCAACAGAACCTCGTGTATCGCCCGTAAACTCAAGCATTTCCATTGATTGTTCGCGATGCGATGCGGGTATCACAAAGCGATCATCAAACCTTGCCAATGCGGTGAGGTAATATATAGCCTCTGCCTCGTCAGGCGTTAAGCTTGTATCCTGCATAACCTGTTTAACTTTTTCCTCAGCAATGTCTCCCACAGTTTTGCTTCGCCTGTAAATGCGAACAGCCATCAGTTTTTTCAAAATGTGTTTTACTTTGCTTTCATCGCCAGCGCTGAACAAACTTGCCAGATATTGTAGCGGAAAGCGGGCTTGTTCAATTGTACCCCAAAGTTCTTCCGTGCTGGTATCGTATAACCAGTTGTCATTCCAGAACTTAGCGATCGGATCCATCTTTTCAGACTGCGCCTGATTATTTACTTCGCGTAGCGATGCCATTACCGGCAACAAAGGCGGTACATAAAACAACATGGGCAATGTTCTGAATTCCGGATGTAGTGGTAAGGCCAATCCCCACTGTTTCACAAACTTATAGGTAGGTGAATCTTGCGCGGCCTTGATGGTTGAATCGGCCACCCCGTTTTTCCGGGCTGCCTCAATTACATTTTCATTGAATGGATCCAGGATAATATTCAATTGCCGATCTACCAGTGAACTTTCATCCGATGACGCTGCATCGTGTATCATATCTGCATCGTACAACACTACACCCAGGTAACGGATACGACCTACGCAGGAGTGCATACATGCTGGTGCATATCCGGCTTCAATGCGAGGATAACACAAAATGCATTTCTCCGATTTGCCGGTGTGCCAGTTGTAATACGATTTTTTATACGGACAAGCCGTTACACACATGCGCCATGCACGACACACGTTCTGGTTAATGAGCACAACACCATCTTCACCCCTTTTGTAAATCGCGCCTGATGGGCACGAAGCTACACAAGCCGGATTAAGGCAATGGTTACAAATGCGCGGCAGATAATAAAATGCCATGCGTTCTAATTGGAACATGGCTTCCTGCTCAGCCGGAGAAAGATTTTTTAAGTTTGGATCTTGTCTTGCATAATCGGGTGTGCCGCTTAAATCATCATCCCAGTTCGGGCCTGACTTGATATTGATAGGCTTTCCTGTGATCAATGAAACCGGCCGTGCCGTGGGCTGGTCGTTCATCGCAGGCGACTCAATCAAATCAAGGTACTTATAGGTGAAGGGCTCGTAGTAATCATCAATTACCGGCAAGTGCGGATTGTGAAAAATATTCATCAACCCGCGTAACCTACCGGCTCCCCTCAAACTGATGTTGCCATTTTTCTTTTCCCATCCACCTTTATAAATCTCCTGGTCTTCCCATTTAGTTGGATACCCCGTACCAGGTTTTGTCTCCACATTGTTCCACCATTGGTATTCGGCCCCTTTGCGGTCGGTCCAGATGTTTTTACACGCGATGGAACAAGTGTGGCACCCGATGCATTTATCGAGGTGAAAAACCATTGACATTTGAGCTCTTACATCCATACGGCTATGTATTAAATTTTTCGGGTCATTAACTTATTTACCATACCAGCTTGTCCATCTTCTTCACAATCACATGCGTATCGCGGTTTGGCGCGATGGGTCCCCAATAATTAAAGTGGTAGGAAAACTGCCCGTACCCTCCTGTTAAATAATTGGGCTTTAAATGTATGCGTGTAAAACTGTTGTGCCCGCCAGCGCGTTTGTTGCCACGCACTTGCGATTTAGGAATACCCGTGGTGCGTTCAGGAACGTGGTACACAATGCATACACCTTTCGGTATCCTTGAACTCACGCATGCCCGTGTACAGTACACTCCGTGGTCGTTGTAAACTTCCACCCAGTCATTGTCTTTAATACCCAGGTCTGCAGCATCTTTCTCACTGATCCAACAGGGTTCACATCCTCGCGACAGCGTAAGCATACGCAGGTTCTCCATGTAAGTTGAGTGAATGTGCCACTTACCATGTGGAGTAAGACAGTTTAGGATTTTGGCCTCTTCACGTTGAAGTGTTTCCCTTAAATCTCCATACGCTTCAGGTTTAGGCGAAGGTTTGTACGTTGGCAAATGTTCACCATAAGCGATATACAATTCATGATCGAGATAGAAATGCTGCCTTCCGGTTAAGGTCCTCCAGGGAACCAGCCGTTCAACGTTATACGTGTATGCCGAATACGCACGGCCATCCTGAATTAATCCCGACCACAGCGGTGAGGATTTATACCTTCTTGGCTGCGCCTGCAGATCACCGTACGTAATGCCCACTTGCTCATATCCTTCGCCAATGTCAGTAAGCACTAATCCTGTTTTTTTCTCCGCCTCTTTGTAGGCCCGCAAGGTTAGTTTTCCGTTTGTGAGGGTGGATAATTTCAGCAATACATTGGCGGCATCCCTGTCTTCTTTCAGCGAAGGATATGATTTTCCATTCAATCGCTCCTTCGGGAAGTGGTTTGAGTCCAGTATTTCTTCGTACACATCATCACACATATAATTATTTCCGTGCGCACCCAAGCCGCTTGTTTTAATGCGATCACCAAGCGAGATAAACTTATCATACAGTTTGGTGTAATCACGATCAACTACCGCGATGCTATGCATAGTCTTGCCAGGAATGGCCTCGCACTCTCCTTTGTACCAATCTTTCACATGGCGTTGGGTAATTTCTCCAGCCGAGTCGTGTGAAAGCGGTGAGCACACGATATCTTTTTGAGGTTCGCGTAAATGTTGCTTTGCAATTTCACTGGTGTGCTTAGCAATGAGTTTAAAAATATCCCAATCCGTTTTCGATTCCCACACCGGTGCAATGGCAGCCGATAGCGGGTGAATGAATGAGTGTAAGTCGGTACTGTTCAAATCGGCTTTTTCATACCAACTGGCGGCCGGAAGTACAATATCAGAATAGAGGGCCGATGAATCCATCCGGAAGTTTAAGTCAACCACCAGATCCATTTTTCCTTCAGGCGCAATGTCGTGCCACTTCACTTCTTCAGTATGGTCTTTAGAATCGGTTGCAATTTTATTGGAATGCGTACCCAGGTAATGCTTGAGCGCATATTCGTGTCCTTTCATACTTCCCATGATGGCATTGCCGCGCCAGATGTACCACACTTTCGGATGGTTCTCTTCTGCTTCAGGATCGCCCACGGCATAATGCAGTTTCTTCGATTTGAGTTTTTCAACAACATAGTTCTTGATTTCATCATCGGTTTTCGCCCCGTTCTGTTGCGCTTCTTTACTAAGCTCCAGCGTATTCTCATTGAACTGCGGATAGAAAGGCATCCAACCCATGCGCACCGATTGGAATATGGTATCGGCTGTGTGTTGCTGCGTCCATTTATTTTTTGGAACGGTGTTGTATTTCGAAAACTGCCCGTCATACCGGTACTGACATGTGTTGATGTAATGCCATAATGGTGCTTGTTGCAGACGGGCTGCGCTCTGCCAGTCTTTTCCAAAAGCGATGGCTCCCCAGGAATCAACAGGCGCCAGTTTTTCCTGGCCAACATAGTGGTTCATTCCTCCTCCGTTCTTGCCTACACAACCCGTGAGCATGAGCGCCATGATACCGGCACGGTACATCAGGTTTGCGTGATACCAGTGATTGATACCGGCACCAACAATGATCATGCACTTACCTCCGGTAAGATTGGCTGTGTTTGCCCATTCGCGTGCAAACTGAATAACTGTTTTGGAATCTACGCCTGTAAAAATTTCCTGCCAGGCCGGTGTATAGGATGCATCTTTATCTGTATAATCTTTCGGATAATCGCCAGGCAAACCACGATCAACTCCATACTGTGCCATGACTAAATCATATACCGTAGTTACGGGAATTTTGCCGGATGATGTTGGAATGTATTTCACAGGCACACCCCGCTGGCGGTGCATATCCAAACCAAATTCTGTGAAGTCAACCTGTAAAATTTCATCCTTGTAGTTCAGCAGCGTCAGGTAAGGATCATAGGGCTGGTTATCCACTTCATGTTCCAGTTTCATGTTCCAGTTACCGCCTTTCGTTTCCCAGCGATGGCCCATACTTCCTTTTGGAATAACCAGTTTTCCGGTTTTGCTGTCGATGTTCAGAAATTTCCAATCACCATTTTCCACGCTGCTGAATTCCGCAATTTCATTTGCGCGTACCATTTGTCCGGGAACATAGTTGACTCCCTCCTTCTCAAGTTTCACTAAGAAAGGGCTGTCCGTATATTGCTTGGTATAGTCGATGAAGTAAGGTGTTTGTTTTTCGTGGTGCCACTCTTTTAATATAATATGGGTAACAGCCATCCAGAAAGCGCCATCGCTTCCGGCATGAAGGGGCACCCATTGATCGGCATACTTGCACACCTGGCTGAAGTCTGGTGCGAACACAACTGCTTTTGTTCCGTTGTGTCTTGATTCAGCAAAGAAGTGACAATCAGGTGTGCGTGTCATATTCAGGCACGCCCCCATGTCGGCAATCATCTTGGCATTGTACCAGTCTGCACTTTCACACACATCTGTTTGCTCTCCCCATATTTCCGGAAATGCTGTAGGGAGATCGCAGTACCAATCGTAAAAGCTTAAGTTAACACCACCAAACAATTGAAGGAAGCGTGCACCCGCAGCATAACTTAACATAGACATGGCCGGGATTGGTGAAAACCCAACAACACGATCGGGCCCGTATTTTTTTGCGGTATAAATATTGGCAGCCGCCATCAGTTCCAGCACCTCTTCCCAGGCTACTCTTCTGAAGCCCCCTTTTCCACGGGCGTTTTGATATTGCTTTCTTTTTTCGGGATTGCTTTGTAAGCTGGTCCACGCTTTAACAGGGTCGCCTACTTTCTTTTTTTCTTCGCGCCATGCATCAATCAAAGCTCCGCGAATTAATGGATATTTAATCCGCAGCGGACTGTATAAATACCAGGAAAAAGAAATGCCTCGTTGGCAACCGCGTGGTTCATAAGGGGGCAATGAACTTTCCAGCAGAGGATAATCCAGTTGCTGCGTTTCCCAAACTACAATCCCATCCTTCACATGAATTTGCCAGGAACAACCACCAGTACAATTTACACCATGCGTACTGCGGACAATACGATCATGCTGAAAGCGGTTGCGATAAAATTCTTCCCACTTACGGGTTTGAGGCGATATGATATCTTCGATCCAACTCATAGTCGTTGTTAAGAATTAGGAATAAACCTGACGATTATAAATTTTTTGATTGACGCTTTGCTTTTTGCGGTTTGACCAGATCAAGGAGTAAATACCCAACAGTACGATAAAGCTGAAGCCACCTGCTATCAGGAAGTATTGCTTATAGTCGCGATAATGCTGTCCATACTGATCTTCATCGGCCACCTTCAGAAACGCAATCAGGTTGTAGGCCTCTTCATCGGTTATGGGAGCGCTTTGGTAGGCTTCTTTCATCGCGGGAAACGGAGGCGAAGTCAGTATCGCTTTTATGCTTGCTTCGTTCATCCGCGAAAAGGCATCGGTAAGGTCTTTGGCCAGCAACCCTCCGCCAATAAGTTTATCATTTTTAACATGATGACAGGAGATACAGCCAGGCCCACCTCCCGTTAATCTGTTTTGACCCGCAAAAATCATTTGCCCGATTTCTATTTCTGCATCTGTAGCTTCATTCACGGAGCGAACAGGAATTTCAGGTTCAGCTTTCACTTGAGTTGGTGTAGGTGCAGCTTCAACCACATAGCTGGGGCTTTTGCTTTTAATATAGGTAATGATGGATTTTATCTCGTCCACTGAATAGGGTGCATCCGGCATAATGGTTTGATTGAACTCCTTGAATACAGCTACTGCATCTGCATCCCCCTTTTTAATCATTGCTTGTGTGGACGTGATAAATTCAACTAACCAATCATCTGTTCTGCGAGTGTGCACATCGGAAAGGTCCGGCCCAATAAGTTTTCCTTTGCCAATAGTATGGCAAGAGACACAAAACGATTTGAACATCATTTCGCCACTGCGTTGCGCATTCGTTTTAAGGCTTGCGAAAATGGCAATTGAAATAAAAAATGGATAGAACGCCTTCATGTCGGTGGATTGATTATTCTCCTATAAATATCTACTTTTAGCTTTGTAAATAAAAGACAATTTTATCTTTTATTAAGAGTACAAAGGAAGGTAGGAATAGTCTAAACGTTGTTTTGACAGGCTTTTGGCCTTTTTCAACTCCTTTGTTGTAGCGATAGTTATTGATCAGATTATCGACATGAACCACCGATTGTTTGTATGCGCGCCAATAACAACATTCTCCATTACGCAAAATTCGTGGGGTTATTGATTGTGGTTTTAATGATTTGGCTAACTTCAAACCGCACACCCGATCCACCCCGATTTGCCAGCGGCCAGCCGAAAACAACAGGGGCTTTTATAAATGGAAAGGCCGAAGACACGTGGATCTGGTGGTTCGAAAATGGAAAAAAAATGACTGAGGGGAATTTCAGGGGTGGCAAGCGAAATGGAATATGGCGCACTTGGTATGAGAATGGTTCGAAGAAAAGTGAGAGCACGTACATGGATGACAAATTAAACGGCTTGTACACCCAGTGGCATAAAAATGGCAGAGTGAAGCAAGTCGGTAATTTTAAAGACGATAAACGAGACGGCAAGCATCAATACTACGACACTTCCGGATTGCTCTTAGAAAAAAAATATTTTGTTAACGGAATTCCAGCCCTTGAAAATTAAATGTAAAACATAACTCCTGATTGCTATGAAAAAGAAAGACTTGCCTAAACCACCAAAATTCTACGAACAGTTTGTTAAGAAATACCCACAGGTAGCGGGGAAATACGAAGAGTTGGGTGATGCCGTTCATGGTTTGGGGCCTCTCTCCGACAGAGACCGCGCACTAATCAAATTGGCAATTTCCGGAAGTCATTTGTATAGCAGCGCATTTAAAGCGCATATCCGGAAAGCCGTTGCATCAGGTATTTCACGCGATGAAATTGAACACCTTGTGTTATTGTTTTTGCCTACGGTGGGATTTCCTGTTATGATGGCAGCGATGGGAATTGTAGAAGAACAGATGCAGAAAACAAAATAAATGGTGTGAAGCTACCTTTCCGCGCTTGAAGCTATAAACAAATACTTGTAGCTCGTAATATTCAAAACACCAGATTGTTTGTTGAACCCAGAAGTGTTACTGTACCCTTCCAAATTATCAATTGAAGTTCTCGCATCTTCAAAAAACTAAATAAGCTTCGTATAGATATAAAGTGATGCTACCCCTAGCCCTATGGTCAATGCAAACAAGACCTTCACCCACTGGATTGTAAGCACCTCATCATTGGGGTCTTTAAGGCCAGAGACTACTAAAACAATTTGTAAGACTCTATACATATAAACTATTACTACAACGGTAAGCACAAAGACTGCTACCGCAAGGTAAAGGGCCAAATTCATTTGAAAAGAACTGCTGGTATTTTGAAGGAGAATGTGATTCAATCCAAAAAATGAAAGTTGACTCATGGTATTCATGGTTGGTTGGGATTAAGTTTGAATAACTATGTTTCTTCGCTCTCTGTTTGTGATCATCTGCAAAAGCAGAAGCAGACACACGGTGCTGATTGACGGGATAAGGATTAACAGGAGTCCCCAATTCATCCGCCACGTACCACTGGCCGGATCGTACCGGAAACAACTCATCCATACGTTTGTGTCAAGTGTGGAATAAACAGGGACAAATTCGTTCGTCAATTCTTTGAATAGGCGATTCCATTGCATGTTAGCCGGGAGGCCCTCAACTCGTTGAAGGATTTTTCCATCTGTACCAATCAAGACCAATACCGTGTTATGGTCATACAGTTCGCCTGCCATCTGTGTTTGAAAACCAAGCGCAGACAACAAGCTGGCTTTGCTTTTCTTTTCCAGAACACCAAAAGTCCAGTTGGCAGGAGGAGGACTGTCGTCCGTAAAACCTGCCAGCTTGTGGAGTTGTGTCGGGTTATCTTCAGGGTCAAAGCTCAGCACCATCATCTGAAAATCTTTTATCGCCTTGCCTTGCAATGAAATATGATCCCTGATTTGCAGCAAGTATGGATTGCACACCCCTGGGCACCGACTGTAGGCTATCGTTAACACCACAGGTTTTTGTGAATACCAATACGATATATTCCTTGATAGAGAATCTGAAATTACAACTTCAGCGTCCGGTATCTTTTTGAGCAGGTATTGCATTTCATCTTGCTGCTGCCACGACAAAAAACTCAAGAGAATAATTGCCCCGCACATCGCTTTGTAAAATCAATGGTATAGATAATCATACCGACAAGATACAAGAAGGCAAAAACTACGGCTATTTGGGCCAACGAAACACCCTCGCTCACTACCTCGTTGTACATATCCACTCTGCGTGGAACTGAAAGCGCACCTCCCAAATAAAAGGCGATAACAAACCCAACTCCACCAATCACCAACAGGCTGAAAATCACTTTCACCAGTCCGGGTTTGATCTTATTATCCCCTATTTCATCGGCAAACCAACTTGCAAAGGCCAGGCTGAAAAACACATTGCCCAGCAAATTATAGGTATGGAAATGCGCGGGCACCCATTGGGTATTGTGCAGGACAAAATTATTGGCGATAACAGCATCTAAAATGGCTCCCACGCCACCTATTGCCCAGAACATCACTCCAAAAAAATATAACAGCGCGGCAAGGTTCCACTTCATATTCGAACGGTAAATGGTAGTAAGCACAGAAAAGATAGTGACAACAGCTGCAGGCAACGGTGCAAACCACGACATGATCTGTCCGATATATTGAAAGGCAACAGGTTGCACAAAATCCATGTACAGGTGATGGAAGTATGCGAACAGCACAATCAGCAAGGTAGCATTCCACGACAACGCAACATACCAGCTTGTTTTATATGCGGGCTTACCAGCCATTTTTGGAAACAACTCGTAAAGAACAGCCAGTCCCAGGTAAAGCATTTCGTTAACGAGCGTATGCCCGAAAAAAAATGTAAGGTTCTTCATCAGCAGCGGATCGTTGGATACCGAACCACTGCTCAGCATCTCTATATAGTATAAAACCAGCAGGACCACCGCTGCGAGTATGCAGGAAGTCACCCCAATCAATGACACAAAGGAGATCAGGATAAAAGGAGACACTGCCGGTTCTGACTTCCCGGTAAGGTGATGCCACGCCAGCGCTTGTGCAACCGTGTACTTCTTGAGTATGGAAGCGATTAATACCAACGACCATAACAGCCACCCTACCCCCAGGATGGTCAGCGCAATAAGAAATAGAAGCGGACCGATCTGCATTCCCTTTGCATAGAAGGGCAAAGGATAAAGAAAATACCAGCCTGCATGAAGTTTGGCAAAGAATGTTGAGAACAACAACACGACTACTCCCAGAAGTGTGCAAACGTAAGCAACAATACTGCCCCAGCGTGGCACACTAAAATACCTGCTGAGGATATACTGAATACCCGCCATGCCGGCTACAAACCAGACACCTGCCATCAGCAACCCGTGTGATGTCATTAGTACGTAGAAATTCAGTGGACCTAACTCCACCATATTAGCCTGCTCCATTCGCATTGTGAGACCGAAAATGATAGCCACAAGAAATACAACCAGCACAGTGAGGAGCCAGAGTAGTGTAGATTTTTTATTAAATGTATCCATGATTCCGAATAAGCTTATTCAACCTTTATTGTAGCGGCCATAGCGGCATGTGCTACTCCACAATATTCAAGACACAAGATGTCGTATGTGCCACTCTCCGTAAATTTCCACCGCAGTCTGTTTACATAGCCTGGCATGGCCTGAACCTGTGCCTGCAAAACACCCTCCTTGTATAAACTAAACCCGTGATTTACATCCTTGCTGGAAACATTAAATTCAATCACTCCATTTACCGGTACCGTTACTTCCGCACCAGCAGACATATTAAAATCATCATCTGTATTGATTGGATATTTCGAAATAGAGAATGAAAACTGCTTGGCAACCACAAATACTTTTTGTGCCGGTTCTTCCTTTGAGTAGAGGAAGTAAGGAGATTTTGGCAGTGAGATACCCAGGACGAGCAACACGGTTCCAAACGCAATGAAAAAGAAAATCGCTCGCTTATGATTAACATTTTGCAACTCCCCACTTTTGACGGATGAAAGGAATACCAGGAAGAAAACAGAAACAATGATGAGAAACATCACCGTAAAAACCAGGAATACTTCTTTTTGTATGGTCATAGTCCTTTGCTGGAGAGTTATTCTACATAACTATTTTCAATTTGTTGCGCATGATAAGTAGGTTGTCGCAACGCTTAAGTCTTCAAGGTAAGTTTTTCTTCAATCAAAAGATATTTTTGTCTTTATTTTTACACGAAGAAAGAAAAATCAGAAAGCGCCAATAGCAAAATGATTTCATTCATACTTGCTTTCTCGCTCACGGTGCTTCTTTCGTACGATACGCGGCTGCGGCACATACCGCAACAACCACAGAGCCATAATAAACAATACAGTTGAGCCCACGAATGAAGCCACGGCAATGTCAAAATTTTGGGCCAGTGCGTTATTGAGCGCACTGTATAATAGCCAAATCTGGATGGCAAGAATGCCGATGAGCAAGGAGAGAATGCCCACCATCAACGTGTTGGTTTTATTGGGGTGAGCCTGATTTTGTGCTTCTCTGAAATCGCTCATAGTATTTACGTTATTGTTTCAGTTTTTGCTTTTACATAAACCTGTTCATCTCTTACCACCACCTCTAGCTGTGGTAGAGGACGGGGAGGCGGGCCTTGCAGTACCCTGCCGGTGTCTGCATCAAAGTAGCCATGGTGACAGGGGCACTCAATCTTTTTTAAGTCGGGGCGATAACGCACGGCACACGATAAGTGAGTGCACTTCTGCTCAAATGCCCTCCATACATTTTCGTGCAAGCGGATGAGAATATACGGTACCTCCGATTTTCCTTTTATAACGAATGCTTTCATTTCACCAACAGGCACTTCAACGGCAGTGCAAATCAAATGTTCACCCTCCAGAGGTTGTGAAGGAAAAGCAATAGACTTGATGACAATACCCGCGTTGCCCAAGACCAGTCCTCCAGAAAGCAGGCATAAAAATTTTGCAAACTCTCTGCGCGAAACATGGGTTGCCTCTTCTTCAAGAATGGGAAAATCACTTTTCCAGTTGGGTATTTTTTCGTTATCCGATGTTGATGCCATATCTATTTCTGTCGGTTTTATTCGTGCATCAATGTACTTTCAATTCAGTGCTGCCTTTCGGCATCATGATGTTTACTTTTGTCTTTACTGTTTCGTTACCAAACTTAAACGTTTGCACGGGGTCACTGTCTGCTCGCATCTTTCGAATTTCTTCACGTGTTCCATAATACAGCGCTCCGCTGGGGCACACCGTTGCGCACATTGGTTTCTTGCCTGCACTTGTACGATCGTAACACATGTTGCACTTCATCATCAACTCAGCTTTTTCTTCCTTTTTAGGAACACCAAACGGACAAGCCAGAACGCAGTTTGAACAACCAATGCAGCGCGATGTATTGGCGGTGTGCACTACCCCGAAACTATCTTTTGTAATCGCATCGGCCGGGCATACATTCGCACAGGCCGGATCTTCACAGTGCATACATACTTGAACCGTTGTCTGCACGGTATGCGCCCTATCCACATAGTGAATATGTATCATACTTTCCTGCCCATTGGTTTCACATTCCGCGCAGGCCATCTCGCACGCATGGCAGCCAATGCAGCGTTGCATATCGATAAAAAATTCCATGTTCTGATTATACTCTGCTGCCATGCTTAGAAATTATTTCGTTTTCATTTTTAAACACTTTGATATGCAGTTGATTTCTCAACGGGTGGAGCCTTTTTACCGATAGGCACCAGCTTACATGCACACACTTTAAATTCAGGTATTTTAGAAATTGGATCAAGCGTACCAGGTGTTAATAAATTAGCTGATTTATTTCCACCCCAGTGATAAGGAATGAATACTGTGTCTTCACGAATGGTTTCCACCAGTTGAGCAGGAAATTCAGCTTCGCCTCTTCGCGTTACCACTTTAATCAGGTCACGCTCCTTTATGTCATATTGTTGCGCTAGCTTTGGATGGATTTCCAATAAGGGTTCCGGATATTGATCCAGCAACTTTCCAATTCGTCTTGTCTGGCTACCACTTAAATATTGTGACACTACGCGACCGGTGGTAAGTACAACCGGATATTCTTCATCCGTTATTTCACCTGGGTTACGGTAAGGTGCAGCATTGAAATGAGCCTTACCATCGACTGTCTTAAATTTCCTGTCCTCCCAAAGGCGAGGAGTACCAGGATGGTCTAAGGTTGGGCAAGGCCAGAATACGCCCATGTTGTTTTCTATTTTTTCATAGGTAATCCCATAGTAATCGGCCGTACCACCTTTTGATGCCACGCGCAACTCATTGAAGATGGCCTCACTGTTTTCAAAATTGAATTTATCGCCTGCGCCCAAACGCTTCGCCAACTCCATGATTATTTCACTGTCTCTTCGCGCATTGCCGGGTGGTGTAACGGCTGCATTAATTCGAACCACTCTACCTTCGGCTGTTGTTACGGTTCCTTCATCTTCTTCATGCAATGAGCCGGCCATTACCACATCAGCATGACGTGCTGTTTCGCTCAGGAAAAAATCGATGGCCACAAAGTATTCCAGCTTTTCAAGCGCTTCACGCACCATGTTGTTATTAGGCAGTGACACGAGGGGGTTAAAGCAAATAGAGAGCAGTCCTTTGATTTCACCACGATGGATAGCTTCCACTAATTCATACGCGGATAATCCTTTGCCTGGCATTTCTTTTTCTTCGATACCCCAGACATCAGCAATATATTTCCGGTGTTCCGGATTGGTGATGTCTCTGTTCCCAGGAAGCTGGTCGCACTTATGACCATGTTCACGGCCGCCCTGTCCATTTCCCTGTCCGGTTATAGTACCATACCCACAATAGAGTTTTCCAATTCTTCCGGTGGCCAGAACTAGGTTAATGCAGCCCACTACATTATCCACACCTTTAGAATGATGTTCAATACCCCGCGCATGAAGCAGAAAGCTTGTAGATGCTTTCCCCCATATTGTTGCTGCTTCCAGAATTTTTGCTTCAGGGATGCCGGTGACTTTTTCTGCCCATTGTAAATCATAAGTTTTTACTGCATCAATGGTCTCCTGAAAACCACTTGTATGGTTATCAATGAATTCATGGTCAAGCCAATCGTTGTCAACTAATATTTTTAACATGGCGCCATACAATGCCGAGTCAGTGCCAGGCTTCACGGGCAAATGCAAATCTGCTGTGCGAGCAATGGGCGTTACACGTGGATCAACAACAATGAGCTTTGCACCATTATCACGCGCTTGCCAGATGTAGTGCGTAAGTGTCGGAAACGTTTCGCTTACGTTGGTGCCGCATATCATAATTACTTTGGCATGTTCCAGATCGGCCCAACTGTTTGAGATGCGGTCGAGGCCAAACGCCTTTTTGTTTCCTGCTCCTGCACTTACCATACAAAGCCTGCCGTTGTAATCGAGGTTGGCGGTTTTCAAAGCTACCCGGGCAAACTTGCCAATCATGTAACTTTTTTCGTTAGTGAGTGATACACCAGAGAGCATGGCAAAGGCATCGTTACCATATGCGGCCTGTATTCGCTTTATTTCTGATACCGTTCTGCTCATGGCTGTTTCCCAATCGATGGGTTCAAAGCCTTTTCCTTCCACGCGCTGAAGGGGAGTCATCAACCGATCGGGGTGATTGTTTTGAAGGTAACGTTGTACCCCTTTCGGACAAAGCCTGCCTTCATTGAAGGGAAACTCCATCCAGGGTTCAAAGCCCACCACAGTGTTGCCTTTTACTTTAAGTTGAATGCCGCATTGCATGCCGCAGAAACAACAATGTGTTTTCACCAGCTTGTCGGGTTCGTGGCGTCCTTTAAAGCCGTCTTCGGGCGCATAAGCTTTGTGCGGGCCAAATCGGGTTACAATATCTTCTGCAGGTGCGGGGAGTTTCGCCATGATATACTTCTTACTTCATCGTTTCTTTTAACCAAAAAATTTTCCTGACTCTTGCCGCGCTTTAAAATGTGCTTTGGCAATAGCCGAGCGTTTACCTTCGGGACTTAAATCCAGATGACTGGTTCCATCTTTCAGTGTAAAATCAAAGCCCAGTTCTTTTGTTACTTGTTTCAAATCGCTGATGTGCATGTTGGAAGCAAAGGGCTGCCCGGTATGCGGACAAATAGCCATGCCTCTTTTAGCTCCTTCAATTTTATAAATATTTGCTCCTACCTGAGCGGGACGCTGAAAGATGTGAAAGAATTTTCCGAATGGAAGCCATAACAAAAAAAGAATAACCGTGATGGCATGTATCACCGACATAAACTGATGTGTTTTTCCTTGCAGGAAAGTGTAATCGTAAGTAATCCCCAAGCCTGTAACGGAAATGATCAACAGCAAGATCAGTGGAAGCCAATCACCTTCAAACGATTGTGTGGCGATGAGCCCACCGTTCGTGAGACGCCTGTTCATCATCATGAGTGCTCCGATACTCACTAACACCGAGCACCAACCAAGCACATGAAAAATGTTGAACGCCATGATTGAACCGAGCCTGAAGTCCATCACCGAAAACCCGAACAGGTGCGCTTCATACATATCAATCGAATCTGGTTTTAATGTGAAGTGAATCCACCCCAGCGTCAATGGAATGGTTACAGCAAAGGCAATGCTACAGCCGGTGGCTAGTAAGAAATGACCAACCCAACGCTTTCTTCCGCGCGGATAAATAAAACGCTGAAAGGCAATATTCTTAATAAATAATGCGAACATGCCTCCGATATAGGCGATAAAATTCCGACTAAAGGCAAACTGCCATGTTCTGCGCCAGTACATTTTGGTGGGTGGGCGTTGCAGCCAAATCGAGTAGCGATACGTGATGCCAAATGCTGCGAAAACAGTACCGAACAAGTAAGCGATTAGGGCAGCATCAAAATTCTGGAGGTTGCGCGATCCCAGAAAAACCAAAGCCATGGTCAGCACCATCACCACCAGAGCATTCCGCAGGGCCTTCGCATTTAAGGTTTTAAACAGACTCAGCATAACTATTTAAAGATAGAGGATAGAATCGGCTTCAGAAACAGTTTCACATTGTTAATCATACTTTCAGATACGAGCTTCTTAGAGCCTAAATAAGTATAGAAACTTCATTTCCTGCCAATTGAAAAAAAGTCAGCCATAATTCCATATAGCATTCCCACTAAGGCCAGCACCCATGCCACCAACGCGATATAAACGAAAACAGAAGGGATTTTAAACAAGAACTGAATTTGAGTTGCCTGCGCCAGACGATAGGTGCAAACCGTATACATTCCTAAGGGAAATATCATTCCCCAGTATTGCGGATGATAGGTCAATGGAATCAGGTTATACACATGCCTCCACAATCCCAGTATAACAATAATTGGAATCCACCATGTAGCGGTTGCCCAAAACATAATTGTAAATCCGCTAAGGAATGGATTGAGTGACTTAAGAAATTCCCATTGATTGCTATTAAGTATAAGGACCGAACCTGCCAGGGTGATGATGGCTACAGCCCCCATATTTATCCAATA
The DNA here is from genome assembly GCA_035764995.1 of Cyclobacteriaceae bacterium. Lineage (GTDB taxonomy): Bacteria > Bacteroidota > Bacteroidia > Cytophagales > Cyclobacteriaceae > UBA2336. The sequence continues at coordinate 16,160 of DASTYM010000424.1, forward strand.
AGGTGGTGCAAATTCTTCGGCACGAAGTTCAAAGAACGTAAGGCGGTAAAAAATAAGTGTGATGATGATGAGATATAGCACACAACCAACAAGAAACAGCGCTAACGACAAAAAGAGAATGAATTCTTTTGAAAAAGGAAGATGCTCCACCACCAGCGTTCCAAGAATGGAAACGGATTGTGTTGCCACCACCATCAATAACCAAATTCCATTCATTCCCTTTTCCAGGGATGGCTTGTCACGCTTTACGGTTATTATAATAAAGAAAGAATAAATGATAATCGT
>DASTYM010000425.1:0-4018 GCA_035764995.1 Cyclobacteriaceae bacterium
CGGGCCGTGATTCGGTAAGGGTGGCTTTGTAAAGACTTCCCTTCCCGTCTGTTACCTGAATTGCATCACCGGCTTTTTTCCGCAGTACTTTTGCACAATGACGTGATTCTTCTGCATCAAGAGAACGGATGCCGTTTGGAATTTCGGGCTGGTAGAATATGTTCAACTTACTTGTATTGTTGGTACAATCTGTCCATCAATGCGATGTATTCCTGCATTGCCTGTTCCTTCGATTTCCCTTTTAACTCAGCCCAGGCATCGTATTTGGCAATTGCCTTAAAGTCAAAACCACCTGGCCTTTCACCCGTGACATCACCTTCAGAGCCTTGTTTAAAGAGTCCGTACAAATTCAATAGCTCCTCGTTACTGGGGCGTTTGGTTAGTTCCTTTGAGCGGGCAACTGCGCTTTCAAATTGTTGTTGTAGTTCCATAGATCAATAATAAAAAAGAAAAGGCTGATGGGAAACCCTTCAGCCTTTTTAGTATTGTTATGACAAGCTATTAACGCTTATTGATGTCGGTATACGGTCTCAACTTGGCACCGGAGTAAATCTGGCGAGGGCGTCCAATAGGTTCGTTGTTTGCTCTGAGTTCCCTCCATTGTGCAATCCAGCCCGGCAGGCGACCCATTGCAAACATCACCGTAAACATATCAACCGGCAAGCCGAGTGCTCGGTAGATGATACCCGAGTAGAAGTCTACGTTCGGATATAATTTACGCTCAACGAAGTATGGATCTTTTAATGCAATTTCTTCGAGTTTCTTCGCGATCTCAAGAACGGGGTCATTTACACCTAATTTCGCCAGCACATCGTCTGCAGCCTTCTTGATAATCTTAGCGCGTGGATCAAAGTTCTTATAAACGCGGTGACCAAAGCCCATTAATCTGAACGGGTCATTCTTATCCTTGGCCTTGGCAATCCACTTATCGATGTTACCGCCATCTTGTTTAATGTTCTCCAACATCACAATTACCTCCTGGTTTGCTCCACCATGAAGAGGTCCCCATAAAGCATTGATACCAGCAGAGATTGATGAATAAAGGCTTGCTTTAGAGGATCCAACGATTCTTACTGTAGAAGTAGAGCAGTTTTGTTCGTGGTCGGCATGCAGAATTAATAGTTTATCGAGCGCATCGGCAACAACTTTGTCAACTTCAAACTCCTGCGCTGGCAATGCAAACATCATCTTCAGGAAGCGTTCACAATAGTTCAATTTATTGTCAGGATAAACCAGCGGATGGCCTACAGCATTCTTATATGCCCAGGCAGCAAACGTTGGCATTTTTGCAATGGAACGGATGATGCTCACGTATACACCATCACTTGAACGGTTAGGATCAAGTGATTCAGGATAGAAAGCAGTTTGTGCGCAGAATAATGAAGAAAGCACTCCCATCGGGTGGGAAGTAGAAGGGAAGCCATCCAATATTTTTCTGATATCCTCGTGAACGAGGGTACGCTTGGTTATATCCGTAGAGAATTTCTCAAATTCAGCTTTGGTTGGGAGCTCTCCAAAAATGAGCAGGTATGCGACCTCCAGGAATGAGGACTTTTCGGCAAGTTCTTCAATTCCGTAGCCTCTGTACCGAAGTATTCCGGTTTCACCGTCCAGGAACGTGATTGCACTTTTTGTGGCACCGGTATTTTTGTAGCCTACATCGAGGGTTACATATCCCGTCTGATCACGCAGGTCGCTAATGTCAATAGCCATTTCGTTTTCAGAACCCTCAATAACAGGCAATTTGAATGATTTGCCATCAATAATTAATTCAACAGTTTTTGCCATGATGCAAAGTTTTTAGACGGTTTTAAAGATAGCGGGTAGTTGTTGAGAAAAAAAAGGCCTGTCGGGTTTTTCAGTGAATTAAGTTGGGAATCAATAGGCAGTAGGCAAGGGGCAGTAGGCAGTTGGGAATTAATAGGCAGTAGGCAAAGGGCAGTAGGCAGTTGGGAATCAATAGGCAGTAGGCAAAGAGCAGTAGGCAATTTTGTTCGAATAACCCATTGCGTACCGGACATTTGCCTGTTGTTAATTGCCTACTGCCAACCTATTTAGTTGTTTCCCAAAATCATTGGCAAGCCATCCTTACCTGACCCAACCACCACAACTTTAGAGTTGGGTGACTTGGCAAGCTCCAGGGTTGCTTCTATACCTCTCATTTTCAGCAACTTGTCGGTAAGGCTACTGTTAATGATGTTATTCGCTCTCGATTCACCTTCTGCGGCAATACGTTTCCGTTCAGCCTCACTTTTTGCGGTTGCCAGCGTGTACTGATATGCGAGGGCCTCTTGTTCTTTCTGGAGTTTGTTCTCAATAGCCATCCGGATTTGGTCAGGGAGAACGATTGATCGGATCAACAAGGCAACCATTGTCACGTTATTGGCATTCAAAATCTTTTCAGACTCTGCTTTGATGGTGGCTTCTACTTCTGCACGTTTGGTTGAATAGATTTCTTCAGCTGTAAAACGGCCCATCACTTGACGCACAGCAGAACGTACTTCCGGGATTACTAATACATTCACATAATCAACATTAAATTTCTCGTAGATGTATCCGATTTTATCGGGCATCGGGTTGAAGCGAACGGTTACGTCAACGTGAATAGACAAACCGTTTTTATCCAGGATGTCCATGTTTTCATCGCGTGCCGTTTCCTGTACATTATAGGTGTACACTTCGTTCCAGGGTGCCTTGGTGTGGAAGCCGGGCTGTACAACATGATCTTTATCGAGGCCGTCTCCAAATTTGTAGAAGATTACAGCTCGCTGCGTAGCATTGATCGTATAAAATAGGCTCGATGATATGCCCGCTACAACAAAGAGGGCGATCACACCCACAACAATAAAGGGTAGAAGTCTGCGATTATTCATAATTATTTTTGGGTAGGTTGTTTACTTTCTTCTTCGGGCTTAGGTAGTCCCAACAGTTTCCCGATAATCAATACCGAGAACAGCGTACCCCAAACGGCTTCAAACACACTAATGTTCTTGATAAACCTGGATGGATTCGGGTAGCCGGTATCGAGGCCGCTCAATATACAGAAGCTGTAATTCACACATTCAGAGTAAGTGGGAAATCCTAATTCAATAGTAGCACCAAGACTGCCCGGATTGATGGTGCAAAGTAAGTCGTATAAACTCCCGAAGGAAATGCCGATCATTAAAAATACCGCAGCAGATCCCCATAGCTTATCAGGGGTAAAATATTGGCTCATGAAGATGTCGCGAATTGCGAAACCAATGATGGTAATTTCAACCGGAAACAAAAGCCCATGAACAATCAGTAAGGTCACGCGCCTGTCCATTTCAATAAAGCGGTAATACGGAAATTCGGTAAGTGTCCCGAAAATGATAATTCCGATCAAAATGAAAAAGATTGCGATAATCAGAATTCTGCTTTTGGTGAAGTTTCGCAACAAATCCCACAACAGAAAATTATACATCGTACCGAACCCAAAGAATACAGAGATTATAAGTTTTGATATATCCGATGAGCTATCATCAAGCACAGGGCCAGAGAGCGTGAGCCCGAAAATCACAATAATAATTTGCGTGATCACCACATTGCGATAGTCCTGCTGTTTTTCACGTTGTAGTTCACCAAATGATCGTAGGAGGAGGTTCTTGAACATAAGTAAGTAAGCTGGAAATTTAACCTTTTCATCCTTTTTTGAAAAGAACGGTTCGTGACAATTTACTGTAGTTCATGATCAAATATAACCATTCACCTATGTCATTGCGGCAACGGGTGTGCGAGGTTGTGCATGACCCGCAATCTCACCATAAGTTTTGAGGACGAGCGGTGAGATCGCGGATCGCCCTCGTGCTCGCCCACATGCGTCCGCGATGACAATCCGACTTAAAATGGTTATTAAAACTATCCGCCATATTGGAAAGTACTATTAATTACTGTAAGCTTGGTTTGCATATGTTTCGGCTGACCTTCCTTTTACTTTTCAGCGTGTCCTTCATTGTGCAAGGAGTTGCGCAACGTGAGGTAAAGGATAGCTTAATCA
>DASTYM010000426.1:0-14010 GCA_035764995.1 Cyclobacteriaceae bacterium
GCAAGATCTTCCGAATGGATGGGATGTACTCGTTAGGAAATTCCTCGACTATTTCCCTGCTCGCCTCAAAGAATATGATGCGATGGTCATGAAGAATAGCATCTTCAAAGCCAGAACGGTCGGTATTGGAATCTTTACAAAAGATGAAGCCATCGATTGGGGACAAACAGGCGCAGGACTTCGTGCTTGTGGTGTTGATTACGATTTCCGTAAGAAGATGCCATACTCCGGATACGAAAAATTTGACTTTGATATTCCAACCGGACAAAACGGTGATTGTTATGACAGGGCCAAGGTTCGTGTAGAAGAAATGAGACAAAGTCTGCGCATCATCGAACAGTGTTGGAAGAACATGCCTGCAGGAGATTACAAAGCTGATCATCCGCTCACAACTCCTCCTATCAAGAAGCACACTATGAAAGATATTGAAACGCTCATTACGCATTTCCTGGGAGTGAGCTGGGGACCAGTAATGCCTTCGGGCGAAGCGATGAGTTGTATTGAAGCTACGAAAGGGGCGAACAGTTATTATGCGATCAGCGATGGAAATACTTCACCTTATCGTGTGAGAGTGCGTGCCCCATCGTTCGCACACATGCAAATGCTGCCCTACATCAGTAAAGGATATACGGTAGCGGATATGTTGAGTATCCTGGGCGCGATGGATTATGTATTAGCAGATATTGATAGATAGTAGATAGTATTTAGTATTGAGTCTTTAGTAATTAGTAATGAGATGATAAGTAACGATTAACGGGATAGCAAATGCTGACAGCTGAAGAAATAAAAGAAATAGACGAAGCAATTCATGTAGTTCCTTACAAACAGGCAGCGTGTATTGAAGCATTGAAGGTGGTGCAAAACCATCGCAAGTGGGTTTCAGATGAGAGCTTGAAGGAAGTTGCCGCGTACATGGAAATGACAATCGATGAACTTGATTCCGTTGCTACGTTTTATAATATGATTTTCAGAAAGCCTGTTGGTCGGCATGTCATTTTGGTTTGCGATAGTATTAGTTGTTGGGTTATGGGTTATGAAAGCTTGCGGGACGAGCTTACTAAAAAGTTGGGAATAAAATTAGGTGAAACAAGTGCTGATAACAGGTTCACCATGTTACCCAATCCATGTTTAGGGACATGCGATTGCGCACCAGCTATGATGATCGGAAATGATTTGTACAGGAATATAACGTTGGATCAGCTGGATGATATCTTAAAGAAATACGAGTAATGGAGAAACCACTCACAGGACATATTCGCGAAGATTTGAGGCCACTCACACTCAAAGAGTACGAGAAAGTTGGTGGCTACCAGTCTTTGAAGAAAATCCTGAAAGGGATGACACCTCAGGCCGTGCAGGCCGTTGTGAAGGATTCAAATTTACGGGGAAGAGGTGGTGCCGGGTTCCCAACTGGAATGAAGTGGAGTTTTGTTCCGCTGGATGCTCCCAAACCAAAGTATCTTATCGTGAATGCCGATGAGATGGAGCCGGGAACATTCAAAGACAGGTTGTTGCTGGAAAGCGCACCTCATCAACTGATTGAAGGAATGATTGTATCTGCGTATGCGATTCAGGCCGATCAATCATTTGTGTTTTTGCGCTGGGCTTACAAAGTAGCTGCACAAAACATTACCAAAGCAATTCAGGAAGCTTACGAGGCAGGATATCTCGGTAAAAATATTTTAGGATCCGGGTTCAATCTCGACATGCATTTGCACACAGGTGTTGGCCGATACATGTGCGGGGAAGAAACTGCATTATTAAATTCTCTTGAAGGAAAACGTGCCACGCCTCGTGCGAAACCGCCATTCCCCCAAATCAGTGGATTATTTGGAAAGCCTACTATTGTAAACAACGTTGAAACATTGAGTTGCATTCCACACATCATCAACAACGGAGCAGAGTGGTTCAAAAAATTAAGCCTGACTGATGATGCTGGCACAAAACTCTATGGCGTAAGCGGAAAAGTTAAGAAACCGGGCCTTTGGGAATTGCCAATGGGGGTAACGATGCGTGAACTGCTGGAGAAATATGCGGGTGGAATGCAGGATGGATTAAAATTCAGAGGTGCATTGCCGGGTGGAGCATCCACTGATTTTATGGTGGAAGAACACCTCGATGTAAAAATGGATTATCCTTCAGTAGCAGCAGTAGGAAGTCGTTTGGGAACTGGAACCATGATCGTACTCGATGACAAGACATCTGTGGTGGGATTCGTGAAAAACCTTATACACTTCTTCGCGCAGGAGTCATGCGGGTTTTGTACTCCTTGCCGCGAAGGATTGCCCTGGATTGAAAAGGTATTGCACGCGATCGATTTGAAGGAGGGTAAGAAGGGAGATATTGAAATGTTAGAGGCTCATACAAAATTATTGGGACCGGGAATGACATTTTGTGCCTTGGCTCCTGGCGCGATGGAGCCCCTACAAAGTGCTATCAAATATTTTAGAAAAGATTTTGAAAAGTATATCAAGGATTTGCATGAACAGAAATCAGGAGTACGCACTACAGTAACCGCTTAATCGGGGGTCGGTAGTCAGTAAGTGGTGATCGGTAACCGGTAGAAAGAATATGGAGTACGTTGAGAACTTTAAGGAACTAGAAGTTTATAAGATGACACGGGAATTGTCAGGGGAAATATTTGAATTGACAAAAGGATTTCCAAGAGAAGAAATGTATTCACTAACAGATCAAATACGGAGGTCATCGCGTTCCATTGGAGCGCAGATAGCAGAAGCATGGGCAAAGCGAAAGTATGAAAAACACTTTATAAGTAAATTGACTGATGCTGACGCAGAGCAGCAAGAAACGCAGCACTGGATTGAAACAGCCTTGCATTGCGCATATCTGACAAATGAAAAGGCTTCTGAGCTTTTGTCTAAGTGTGCTTCTATAGGGAAGATGTTGAATTCCATGATGAAGAAATCACATTTGTTCTGTGTCAAGGAAGAAGATATTGCTTATAACCGATTACCGAAAACCGATTACTGACTACTGACTACTGATTACCGACTATATGCCGACCTTATACATTGACAACAAACCACACGACATCAGCACCGGTAAAAATTTACTGGAGACCTGCCTGACGCTGGGGTTTGACCTCCCTTACTTTTGTTGGCACCCTGCTCTTGGTTCAGTAGGTGCTTGCAGGCAATGTGCCGTTAAAATTTACAAAGATGAGAATGATAAGAAGGGCAGGATCGTGATGTCATGTATGGAGCCTGTTACCAACAATCAGCGAATTTCTGTTAACGACATCGAAGCAAAAGATTTCCGCGAGATGGTGATTGAGTGGCTGATGACCAATCACCCACACGACTGCGCTGTGTGCGATGAAGGAGGCTCTTGCCATCTGCAAGACATGACGGTGATGACTGGTCACAATTACAGAAACTACAGATTCAAAAAGCGCACACATAAAAATCAATACCTCGGTCCATTCATTAACCACGAAATGAATCGCTGCATCCAATGCTACCGTTGCGTTCGATTCTATAAAGACTATGCAGGTGGCAACGATCTTGATGTTTTCGCTTCGCGCAATAATGTTTATTTCGGAAGGGCAGAAGAGGGAACACTTGAAAGCGAATTCAGCGGAAACCTGTCTGAAGTTTGTCCGACTGGCGTTTTCACAGACAAAACATTAAAAGAACACTATACTCGTAAGTGGGATCTCACCATGGCTCCATCAGTGTGCCAGCATTGCAGCTTGGGCTGTAATATTATTGGAGGTGAGCGCTACGGTGAACTTCGAATGATTGCCAACCGCTATCATGGTGAAGTAAATGGTTATTTCATATGTGACCGGGGGAGATTCGGATACGAGTTTGTGAATGCTGATACAAGAATTAAGGAACCATTATTGAATGGTAAAATTGTTGATCGCACGAAAGTGCTCGATGAAATCGCTCGCTCATTCAAGCGTGCTAAAGTAATTGCAATAGGTTCTCCGCGGGCTTCAATTCAATCAAATTTTGCGCTTAAGACCTTAGTTGGAGCTGATCATTTCTATCACGGAGTATCCGACAACGAGCACGACCTTGCTAAGATGGCTATCCAAATTATGAAAGACGGCCCGGCACGCTCGGTTTCCATGAAGGAAGTTGAAAAAGCTGATGCTGTCTTTATTATAGGGGAAGATCTCACCAATACTGCACCCATGATGGCGTTGGCAGTTCGACAAGCGGCTAAACAACAACCCATGAGTGATGTAGCAAAAGCCAATATCCCACAATGGCACGATGCAGCAGCCCGTGAGTTAATTCAGGAAGCTAAGAGTCCAATCTATATCGCTTCCATTGGCGCTACGAAGCTTGACGATGTTGCAACCAAAACGTATCACGGTGCACCACATGATATCGCAAGATTGGGATTTGCAGTTGCTCACATTCTCGATAGCTCAGTTTCAAATGCTGATGGATTATCAGATGAACTGAAGAGTCTCGCAAAGGAGATTGCTGACAAACTATCAAAAGCTAAAAATCCTGTAATTATTTCCGGAGCATCTTGTCAAAGTAGGAGATTGATGCAGTCCGCTGCAAATATTACCTGGGCACTGCACAAAAAGAATGATCAGTCAGGAATTGCCTTGATTATGCCTGAATGTAATTCAATAGGTTTGGCGCTTATGGGCGGACATCGTTTGAATGGCGCCTTTAATGCAGTCATTAACGGTCATGCCGATACAGTAATCGTGATGGAAAACGATTTGTATCGTCACGCGAATGCAACCACAGTTGATAATTTCTTTAAGAAATGTAAAACAGTGATCGTGTTAGATCACTCAATAAACGCGACTTCAAAAAAATCGCAATTTGTTATTCCTGCCGGAGCGTTCTCAGAATCTGACGGAACGATTGTAAACAACGAGGGTAGAGCACAACGCTTCTATCAGATTTACGAATCGACCGATGTCATTCAGGAGAGCTGGAGATGGCTGCTGAACATGGGTGCGAATGCCGGAAATGCCCGCATGAGTGAATGGAAAAATTTTGAGGACATTACAAAAGCCATTTCAAGTGAAGAACCTTTCCTGAAGGGTATTGAAGCCGTGTCACTTTCACCTCAATTCAGAATGTCAGGCGGGCAGCGCATACCCCGCGAACCGCATCGTTATAGTGGACGCACTGCGATGCTGGCCAATATCAACGTGAGTGAACCTAAACCACCGGAAGATCCCGATTCGCCATTGTCTTATACAATGGAAGGTTCACGCGAATTGCCCCCTTCATCTGCCATACCATTCTTCTGGTCGCCAGGATGGAACTCGGTTCAGTCGGTGAACAAGTACCAGGAAGAAGTTGGCGCTGCGTTACGCGGTGGTGACCCCGGATTAAGATTGCTGGAACCAACCAAAGGAGCGACAGTAACTTACTATGATGGTGTTCCGGAAGCCTTTAAACCTTCTGCAGGTCACCTGCTGATTGTTGCGCTGCATCACATCTTCGGATCAGAGGAACAGAGCAACAAATCAAAATCAGTTGCACAGCGAATTCCTAAACCATATGTGATGGTGAATGCAAATGACGCAGTAAATCTGAAATTGAAAGAAGGAGCGAATCTGAATTTTGAAGTTGATAAACATATATACTCTCTGCCTGTGAAGATCAGTGCCGATATCCCAACGGGCGTGGGTGGTATTCCTTATGGTTTAATTAGTTGTTCTGAATTGCCCGCGTGGGGAATTCTGAAATAGAAAATATGGATGATCAAACACTCCATCATGTTTTAACAGTTGCCGGGGTACTTGGCGGTGTACTGCTGATTGCACCCGGACTCATCTGGCTTGAGCGCAGATTACTCGCGCTGTGGCAGGATCGGTACGGCCCAAATCGAGCGGGTCCGTTTGGAGTGTTGGTTGTGTTAGCTGATACGCTGAAATTGTTTTTCAAGGAAGACTGGATTCCACCTTTCGCTGATAAGAAAGTGTTTGTGATTGCACCGGCCATCGTGGTAATAACAGCTCTAATGAGTTTTGTGATTATCCCACTTTCACCAGGATTCATTGTAAATGATTTTAATATCGGCATTCTGTTTTTCCTGGCGATGTCTTCAATGGGAGCGTACAGCATAATCCTTGGCGGATGGGCTTCCAATAATAAATATTCGTTGCTTGGCGCGATGCGTGGAGCAGCACAAATGATTTCCTATGAAGTATTCATGGGTCTGTCGATGATGGGTGTAGTGTTAACAGTTGGGTCGTTCAACTTACAGGACATTGTGAAGGCCCAGGAACACATGTGGTTTGTAGGCCCTCAGATTTTAGGGTTTATCATTTTCTTTATTGCTGGTATTGCAGAAACGCACCGCTTGCCTTTTGATATCCCTGAAGCAGAAAGTGAAATCATTGCCGGATTCCATTCTGAATATTCCGGTATGAAATTCGGATTGTTCTTTGTCGGTGAGTATGTGGGCATCATGCTCATCTCTTGTATGACTACGTGCTTGTTCTTTGGTGGATGGCTTGGACCGGATTTCTTGCCACCGATTGTATGGTTTTTGATTAAGATGTTTGCCTTCATTTGTGTGTTCATTCTATTGCGTGCATCGTTGCCACGCCCAAGGTATGACCAACTGATGGAGTTCGGATGGAAAGTTTTGTTTCCGTTAACGTTGCTGAATGTACTTGTGACTGCGGCAATTATTTTGTGGATGAAAGAACCTTTGTTTTAAACCTCACCCCAGCCCTCTCCCTAAAGGGAGAGGAAGGAGTGAAAGTAGAAAGTAGAAATTATGTATAGTATCATACGAACGATGTGGCTCACGTTTCTGCACATGTTTCATAAACGTGAAACCATTCAATACCCCGAAGAGAAGGTGAAGTTGCCGGCACGGTGGCGTGGAAGAATTGTGCTGACACGCGACCCTGATATGGGTGAACGCTGTGTAGGTTGTTACCTGTGCGCAGCAGCTTGCCCCGTGGATTGCATTTCCCTTCAGGCGACAGAAGATGAAAACGGAAGGCGTTATCCCGAGTTCTTCAGAATAAATTTCTCTCGTTGCATTTTCTGCGGATACTGTGAAGAAGCGTGTCCGACCTATGCAATTCAATTGATCCCTGATTTTGAAATGGGAGAGTACAACCGCCAGAATTTGGTGTACGAGAAGAAAGATTTGTTGATCAACGGACAAGGAAAATACGAAGGTTACAATTATTACAAAGTTGCTGGATTAGCAATCGGAGGAAAAGGGAAAGGTCAAGCAGAGAATGAAGAACCCCCAGTGGATATCAAAAGCATTATGCCTTAATGGAAGCGATTTTTTACATAGCGTCAGCAGTAGCCATTTTATCAACTATTATGGTAATAACGAGATATAATATGGTTCATGCCTTATTGTATTTGGTTGTATCCTTTCTTGCTGTGGCAGTTATATTTTATGTCTTAGGGGCGCCATTTATCGCTGCGCTAGAAGTTATTGTGTATGCTGGTGCAATCGTGGTGTTGATAATATTTGTGATTATGATGCTGAATTTAAAACAAGAATCAGTTGAGCAAGAAGAAAAATGGTTAACCAAGAGAGTGTTGGTCGGCCCTGCTATCCTTTGCATTATTTTGTTGGGGGAGCTCATTTACATCTTATCTACATCCGATGTCACGGTGTTGGATGGCAATCAGGTTGATTCGAAAGAAGTCGGCAGATCGCTTTATACTACTTATGTTATCGGAGTGGAGCTTTGTGGATTGTTATTAATGTCGGGAATAGTGGGGGCGTATCATTTAGGTCGTCAGAAGAAAAAAGTTGTTCATCGTTTCCTTGAAAAAACAGAAGAATGAACGGAATACCAATAGAAGCTGGATTAATTGTGGCAGGCATTTTATTCATGCTTGGCATGATTAGCGTATTGATCAGGCGCAACATTATCTTCATGCTGATCTCAGTGGAGGTAATGCTGAATGCGGCAGGAATGGCATTCATCGTTGCGGGCTCGAAGTGGATGCAGGCTGATGGCCAGGTGATGTTTATTTTCATCCTGACAATGGCTGCTGCCGAAGTGTCTGTAGGCTTAGCATTGATCTTACAAATATATCATCAACTCAAAACACTGGATTCGGATGCCGCAAATAAAATGAACGGATGATCAAAATCTGGAATTAAGAAAATAAAGAAGATTGCAGAATGAAAATCGTACATCGTAAATCTAAAATCGTAAATCTATAATGGAACTGATCTGGCTCATACCGACCCTTCCATTTTTAGGAGCATTCATCCTGATCGTGCTTAATTCACGATTGTCGAAAGGAGTGTCGGCTGCGATTGGTTCTGGAACGATAGGTGTTTCAGCTATCATCACATTATTAGCTGGATATGATTTTCTGAGTTCAGGACTCGAGTCATTCCGGCATGTTGCGTGGGAATGGATGGATGTTGATACGCTTTCAATTGCATTCGCATTTCACCTCGATGCACTTTCTCTTGTCTTTCTATTCGTAATCACCTTTGTTGGATTCCTGATACACGTTTACTCAGTTGGCTACATGCACGATGATGCCGGCTTCACACGTTTCTTTGCATATCTCAACTTGTTTGTCTCCTCGATGCTGATTCTTGTACTGGCAGACAACCTTGTTCTGATGTATTTGGGTTGGGAAGGCGTTGGTTTGTGCAGCTACTTGTTGATCGGATTCTGGTATGAAGAAGAAAAGAATGGTTACGCAGCTCGTAAAGCGTTCATCATTACAAGGGTAGGAGATACTGCCATGGCCATTGGCTTGTTCATGCTCTTTATGTCGTTCGACACACTGAACATACAGGAAATCTTAACAAAAGCACCTCAAGCCTGGACAGTCGGCTCTCAAACTGCGGTGGTCGCAGCTTTCTTGTTGTTAGGTGGAGCCGTGGGTAAATCAGCGCAGCTTCCACTTCAAACCTGGCTGCCCGATGCAATGGCTGGCCCATCACCTGTGAGTGCGTTGATTCATGCAGCAACAATGGTAACAGCTGGTGTTTACCTTATAGCGCGTATGCATGTCATCTATGAGCTTGCGCCATTGGCTCAAACGTGGGTTGGGATAATAGGCGCTGCCACTTTAACGATAGCAGGCTTCAGTGCAATGACACAGTGGGATTTAAAGCGTGTTCTCGCGTATTCAACGATCAGCCAGATTGGCTATATGTTCCTTGCCCTTGGTATCGGAGCGTGGTCGGCTGGAATTTTCCACTTCATGATTCATGCCTTCTTTAAAGCATTACTCTTCCTTGGAGCAGGAGCTGTAATACATGCCTTACACAATGAGCAGGACATGTTCAAGATGGGTGGATTAAAGGATAAAATGCCCGTGATTTATTGGACTTTCCTCATTGGTGCCGCTTCACTGGCTGCATTACCCTTAATTACCGGTGGCTTCTACAGTAAAGATCAAATCCTTTGGTTGACATGGGCATCAGACAAAGGCAATATCTGGTTCTTCCTCGCTGCTTTAGGTGGAGCATTTATCACATCGATCTATACGTTCAGAATGATCTTCGTTACATTCTTCGGTCACGAGAAAACACATATTGGACATATGCCCGGTGCATCAATGACCATTCCGTTAGTTGTTCTTGCAACACTTTCAACATTTGGAGGTTTCATTGAGTTGCCCCACACTTTTGGTCACGTTACAATCTTTTCCAATTTGTTAGGCCCGGTTCTTCCAAACGTTGTACTAAGGGAAGGAGTTGAGAGCAGTGAGCCAGTTATTCAGATCATTGCTGCTGTGATGGCACTGAGTGGAGTTTATATTGCTTACTACTTCTATCAAAAGAGGTCAGATTTGTTGCCAGGATTTAAGAGTGCCATTCGTGATACCTATAATTTTTGGTTTGGCGGCTGGGGTTTCGATACGCTTTATAACAATTTGTTTGTAAGACCATTTGTTTACATCGCTACCATTAATAAGAATGATGTGGTTGATAAGTTTTATACGGGATTAGTTCGGGTATCTGAGTTCTTCAATCGGGTATTTGTGAGGACACAAAGTGGTGTGCTGCGATGGTATATTATGGGTGTTGTGATAGGAGCAATCCTGATATTGACATTGAGCTTATTTGTAAATCCATAGTCAGAAAGTTATGATACTACTGATATTGATCATCATCTTAATGGCCGGAGGAATCCTCGCAGGAATTTCTTCGAGATGGAGTACATCCTTACCAAGGTGGATATCACTAATAGCAGTTGTCGTCAATTTTGTATTATCAATTAATACCTGGCTTGATTGGAATTTTAGAACCAACATCACAGACAACACATGGATACTTGACTACAGCATGCCTTGGATACAACCATTCGGAATTTCATTTCACGTGGCCCTGGACGGATTGAGTTTACTGATGCTCATCCTGACATTCTTCCTCGGCATCTTTGCGGTATTGATCTCCTGGAAGGAAATTCAATACAGAGTTGGGTTCTTCCATTTCAATTTGCTTTGGGTATTGGCTGGTATCGCGGGAGTATTCCTGACAATGGATCTATTCCTCTTCTACTTCTTCTGGGAGGTTATGTTGATTCCGATGTATTTTCTTATCGGGATTTGGGGACACGAGAACAGGCAATACGCAGCTTACAAATTCTTCATCTTTACTCAAGCCAGTGGATTGTTGATGCTGTTGTCAATTCTTGGTCTGTATTTTATTCATGGATCACAAACAGGCACTTATACGTTCGATTATTTCAAATTACTGGGAACTGTAGTAGCGCCCGGAATTGGTCTTTGGCTAATGCTTGGATTCCTGGCAGCTTTCGCAGTGAAGCTGCCAGTATTTCCTTTTCATTCGTGGCTGCCCGATGCCCACTCTGAAGCACCAACAGCCGGTAGCTTAATCCTGGCCGGACTTCTTTTGAAAACAGGGGCTTATGGCATGATTCGATTTGTGTTGCCCTTATTTCCTTCTGCAGCCGCGGAGATCGCTCCATGGGCCATGCTATTAGGTGTAGTGGGCATTTTATATGGAGCCGTTCAGGCTTTCTCACAAACTGATTTCAAAAGACTTGTTGCCTATACAAGTGTGAGCCACATGGGCTTTGTTATTCTGGGTGTATTTGCATTCAATGAATTGGCCATGCAGGGTGTAGTGATGCAAATGATCACACACGGGATTAGCACGGGAGCCTTGTTCGTGTTAGCCGGTAGTTTATATGAACGCATTCATACCCGTGACATTCAGCAAATGGGAGGGTTCTGGAAGAAAATCCCGTTCATGGGCGTGATTGCAATGGTGTTTGCTATGGCCTCACTTGGTTTGCCAGGCATGGGAAATTTTGTGGCTGAGTTTCTGACCCTTGTTGGTTCATGGCAAGCGAATCCAACGCTGACAATTCTCGCAACCATAGGATTGGTCGGAGCAACTGCATATTCACTCAGGATCATGCAAAAAGTATTTCTTGGCCCTGAAGCAAAGCTTCATCATGAACTTCATGATTTATCGATCCGTGAGAAATTGATTTTGGTGCCCATGTCGATTACTATTATCGTGTTGGGCGTATTTCCTCAATTTGTTTTGAATACATCTAAGGCGCCTGTCAAAAGCGTTATTCAGGATAATGTTTCCCAACCGGTATCTGAAGTACAATCAATTGAAATGAAAGGAGGCACTCATGAGTAAGACCGACCTCATCTCGCTGATTCCATTATGGATATTGTCAAGCGCGGCAATCTTGATTTTCTTTTCTGTCTCTGTGAAGCGGAATCACAAATGGATTTTCATCATAACTGTGCTTTCATTCATTGGTGATTTTATCTGGCTTATCACATACAGTATTAGGCCGGAGCATCAGCATGCTATTGAGCCATTGTTGGTTTTTGACGGGTTCGGAATTTTCAACATCGGACTGATCCTGCTCACAACGTTGATTGTTGCCATGATGTCGTATGCATACTTCGAGCAACGGGAAGAGCGTAAAGAGGAGTATTATATATTATTAATTCTGGCATCGCTCGGTGCTTGTATCATGGTAATCAGTAAACATTTTGTTTCACTGTTTCTGGGATTAGAGATACTGAGCGTGTCATTATACGCATTAATAGCCTATCTGCGTACACGCGGACGTTCTGATGAAGCAGGGATTAAATATCTGATCCTCGCTGCGTTTTCATCGGCATTCCTGTTGTTTGGAATGGCCCTGGTTTATGCGACAACCGGCTCGATGGAATTTAATGCAATTGCGAATTGGCTCAATCAAAACTCAAACGAAATGCCACTGATGATGCTGGCAGGTTTTGGTCTTATGGTTGTAGGTGTTGGTTTCAAACTTGGTGTTGTTCCATTTCATATGTGGACCCCCGATGTTTACGAAGGTGCTCCGGCTCCCGTAACTGCTTTCATTGCCACGGCATCAAAAGGAGGTATGGTCGCATTGCTTGTTCGTTTCTTCCATGCGCTCAATGGGTATCAATATGAGTCGCTGGTTTGGATTTTTGCCTCGGTGGCTATCGCTTCCATGTTTGTCGGTAACTTCCTGGCCCTTCGTCAAAATAATGTTAAGCGCATTCTGGCCTACTCCTCCATAGCACACTTAGGTTATCTTTTGGTAGCTTTTCTGGCTGGAGGTAAACTGGGCGTAGAAGCTATCAGCTTTTACCTGGTTGCGTACTTTATTACAAGTCTGGGTGCTTTCGGTATTCTGGCCACCCTTTCAGATAAAGAACGGGATGCCGAATTATTGGAGGATTATAGGGGGTTATTCTGGAGCAGACCTGTTACGGCTACGGCTTTTAGTGCTATGCTGCTTTCCCTGGCTGGCATTCCATTAACTGCAGGCTTCATAGGCAAGTTTTACCTACTGGCAGCCGGTATTCAATCCCAACTTTGGCTATTAGCTTTTATTCTCGTTATTAACAGCGTTATAGGGCTCTATTACTACATTAAAGTACTCGCGGTGATGTTTGACAAGAAACAGCATGAAATAACCTCAGAACAGCTAAATCCGCTTGTGTACATCATGAGCAGTTTCACCATGGCAATCCTGACCATTCTATTAATCTGGATAGGGGTAAACCCGTCCTATATGATGGATCTGATCAGGGGTGTTATCTAGCCGTTAACTTTACAGCATTCGCAATTCAAGGATCAGTGCATTTAAGACCCTCTCATCAATGTTCATTTGTCTGAGGGTTACATATCTCTTACTTTCACCTATGTGAAGGCTAATTCCAATAAGAATATTTTTACCGTTGCCATTAAATCGATTGGTTTAGCTTGGCATACCAATAAGACGCTCTTCACTGTTCTTCTTCTCATCAATATTTTTCAGGGCGCTATTGTATACCTTCAGTTTACGAGTTTCTCCGCCATCGTAGATGAAATTATTTTGATCCAGCAGGGAAAAGGAACGATGGATTCCCTGATTAAGTCTTCGGTCATTCTTGGACTTTCTTTTTTGGTTCCTACGTTACTCAGCAACCTTGCCAATTATTTCAGAACCAAATTCCGGCTTGACCTCGATATGCAGCTCGACATGTATCGGATCGATAAACAAAGTGAACTTGATATCGGAGTAATTGAAAGTAATTCCTATCAGACCTTGCTACGCAGTGCGCAAGAGTGGGGGACCAGCAGCATGCTGAGTCTTCAGGATTTTATTTTCTCATCCGCTACAAGCTTTGCCGGAATCATTACATCAATGGGAATTTTATGGGCATTGAATCCCTGGTTGGTATTGTTTGCGGTTCTTGCTGCAGCGCCCGTGTATTTCTTTTATAAAAAATACAGCATGGAGGTTTTCCGGATCCGGTATTTCTCGATCGATGATCACCGCATTATCAGCAATCGCATTTCGCATTTCGAACATTTGCAAAAAGCGGTAGATGTAATTCTCCTGAAGCTTAAGTCATGGCTGAAAATGCAGATCAGTGACAGGATGGGAGCTTACAACAAGAAAGTTATTGATGCTGAAAAGCGAAAATCAATTTCCTATAATTTTTTGAGCCTCTGGTACCTGCTGTTTTTATTTGCCGCTATTGGACTGATGACACGTGAATCGCTTATGGGCACCATGGCCGTTGGAAGCTTGTTACTGGCATTTAA
>DASTYM010000427.1:0-7680 GCA_035764995.1 Cyclobacteriaceae bacterium
TCAAAACACACAATGGTAATAGAAGTGTTGTCCTGATTGATGATGAATCGGGAAATGAAACCATTCTTATTCCTGCATCGAAGGAAAATATTGGTCACCCGGTTCTGTCAGGCAATTACTTGTTTTACAATTCTCCGGTAAGCGGCATCGATAATATTTATGTGTTTGAACTGCAGCAACAGAAAAAGCTTCAGGTAACAAATAGTAAGTATGGATGTTATAATGTAGCGTTATCAGCAGATGGAAAAACAATGTATTACCACGAGCAGACTAAAAATGGATTTGATGTAGTCACCATTCCGGTTGATCCGGCTACGTGGAAAGAATTTACAGAGAAAGAAGTAATTGAAGGATATGTGCATCATTTAGCGGAGCAAGAAGGAAGATCAACGCTCTTCGATTCAATCCCTCAGCAGAATTTTGCCACTAAAAAATATTCAAAGCTCTCTGGAATTATTAACCCATACAGTTGGGGAGCTTATTTTAATTCAACGTTCACACAAGCTGATATAGGACTTTCTTCACAAGATATCCTGAGCACAACTTCCCTGAGTGCCGGCTATCGTTTTGATATTTATGAAAGAACAGGAGCGTGGCATGCGGGTTTGAGTTATCAAAATTGGTATCCGATTATCGATGTTGATTTTAAGTACGCTAATCGGACCAGTAATGAAGGTGATATAACATATGATAAAGTCGTTGGTACAGATACAACTGAAAATGTCACGGAGAATTTAACTCTCGATTGGAAAGAGACTACAATTGAAGCAGGGCTTCGCCTTCCACTTCTAACAACCAACTCAAAATACCATGGAAATTTTACCGTATCCAATTACGTAGGGTATACTCATGTAACCGATTTTACGAACAGTATTGACGGTGGAGGTCGTTTAATTCCATCAAATTACCCTCAGTATTTTTTGCGTGATTATTTGGACAATGGAACGCTGCTTTACAATCGTTTTAGCTTGTCAGCGTATCGATTGCTTAAGCAAAGTAGGAGAGATATCTACAGTAAATTTGGCCAAGCTGCTTACCTTACCATTTACGGTACACCTTACGGTGGCGATTTTTTTGGTAAGCAGTTTTCATTCTATACGACTTTATATTTCCCCGGCTTTTTTAAACATCATTCTATTTGGGGCTATTGGGCTTACCAATCAAGCTATCTTCCCGTGCCCAGGTTGAGTGGCGAGGGTCTGGATAATTATGTATTCAATAATCAAATTCCGCTGCCTCGTGGTTTAAGCGTTTCGCGATTTGAAAAATTTCATTCCATGTCACTCAACTATACTTTGCCTATCTGGTATGCTGATCTGGCCATGGGACCATTCTTAAACATCCAGCGCTTGAAAGGAAATGGTTTTATCGATTATGGATTTGGAACGAGCCCGACCTACGCTAACAGCCAATCATACGTTTCCGTTGGAGGCGAATTAAAACTTGACATCAATGTGCTTCGCTATCTGCCTCAGTTTGAGATCGGTGTGAGATACTCCTATGGATTGGAACCTTCTGTGACCAAAGTCGAGTTCCTGGTGGGTTTAATTAATTTTTAAGCCTGCTGGCGCCCTTGAATTTCGAGGTTTTTAACCCTATTTTTGACGTTCATTTAAAACTTTAATACTGAAATGGCTGAGATTGTTAGAATGCCCAAGATGAGTGACACCATGGCCGAGGGGGTGATTGCCAAATGGCACAAGAAGGTGGGCGATCAGATAAAGGCAGGCGAGCTTATGGCTGAAATTGAAACAGACAAGGCTACCATGGACTACGAATCGTTCAATGAAGGAACGGTGCTCTACTTAGGTGCTCAGGAAGGCCAGGCAGTTAAAGTGAATGACGTACTGGCGGTGGTTGGAAAGAAGGGTGAAGATTATCAGGCATTGTTACAGGGCGCAGGTCAGTCTGCCGGAACAGGTGGAAGCAAAGCAGAAGCACCGAAAGCTGAAGCTGCTACAGCACCCGCACCCGCTGCACCAGCCATAGATAGTTCGGGAATTAAAGCTGAGATTGTGTTGATGCCGAAGATGAGCGACACGATGACCGATGGCGTGATCGCTGCATGGCATAAGAAAGTTGGTGATGCAGTAAAGTCGGGAGAATTATTAGCCGAAGTCGAAACCGACAAGGCTACAATGGAATATGAATCTTATAACACAGGAACATTATTGCATATAGGAGCAGAAGCTGGAAAATCAGTTCCCGTAAATGGCGTACTTGCGATTATTGGAGAGAAGGGTGCTGATTGGCAAACGTTATTAAAAGCACATCAGGCGAAATCAGTCACCGGTTCCCAGTCGCCAGTCACCGGCAACCAGCAACCGGCAACCGGCAACCAAACTTCAAGTACTCAATCAACCACAGCTGATCATTCTTCAAATGGTCGTGTAAAAGCATCTCCGCTTGCGAAGAAATTAGCAAAAGATAAAGGTTACGACATTAGTAAGATCAGTGGCACAGGCGAAAACGGCCGTGTTACAAGGCGCGATGTCGAAAGTTACAAGCCTGGTGCTGCCGTTGCTCCTGCAAAAGGAGGTCAAGCTGCTCCTCCGGTTGTATTGCCACAAATAGTAGGAAAAGAGGGCTTTGAAGAAATACCAGTTTCTCAAATGCGCAAAACCATCGCGAAGCGTTTGGCAGAAAGTAAATTCTCTGCACCTCACTTCTATCTGACGATGGAGATCAACATGGACAAAGCCGTTGAAGCTCGCAAGAGCATCAATGAAATTAGTCCGGTGAAGATTTCATTTAACGACATGGTGATTAAAGCCACCGCGGCTGCCTTGCGTCAACACCCTGACGTGAATGTTAGCTGGCTGGGCGACAAGATGCGCAAGAACCATCATATTCATGTGGGTGTTGCAGTTGCCGTGAAGGATGGATTGCTGGTTCCGGTAATTCGATTTGCGGATAACAAATCGTTGTCACACATCGCGGTTGAGGTAAAAGATTTAGCTCAAAAGGCACACGATAAAAAATTGCAACCTTCTGATTGGGAAGGAAGCACATTCACGATTTCGAATCTTGGAATGTTTGGCATCGAAGAATTTACAGCGATTATTAATCCTCCTGATGCTTGTATTCTCGCTGTAGGCGGAATTAAGGAAACTCCAATTGTTAAGAATGGCCAGATTGTCCCGGGTAACATCATGAAGGTTACACTTTCGTGCGATCACCGCGCGGTGGACGGTGCGGTGGGCTCTGCATTCCTCAAGACCCTGAAGGGACTTCTCGAAGATCCCGTAAGAATTTTGATTTAATATGAACGTGTCCCGATAATACCGGGACATCTTTTTTTAGGAAGATACCAACGTAATATGAAATGGACACTCAGTATTCTCTTGCTGTTGCTATCAGGATCCTTAATGGCTCAGTTCGATCCATCAACTCTTTATGTAGGAGGCATTGCGACCTACTCGCATAGTAAAAATGCCGACTTGACTGGAGATGCCGAAATGAGCGCGTCTGCATCACTTGTCAATATTTCGATTGGTGTTTTTCCATTAGAAAAATTCCTGGTTGGACTTAATTTCGGATTACTTTCATCTAAAGAAAGTATCGAGAATTTAGCGGATGGGAGTGGTTCCTATTTTTATGACGAAAACATTGAGAAGTCATCATCCTACACGATGGGCCCATTTGTAAGGTATTATATTGTTAAGGGATTGTATGGAGAAGCCAGTTATTTTTTCGGAAAGAGTAAGACACATACAGATTACACCTACGTAAATTTACAGAGCCAGACAATCGTTTCAGGGTGGGAAGAAAACAAACAAGGAGTGACCGGATTTTCGTTAGGGGCAGGTTACTCGATTTTTCTTACCAGGAGTAACCGAGTGGCACTTGATGTTGGTGTGTCGTATCAAAACTATAAAGCTGCTTCGAAATTTTCCGGTGCGGGGTTAGGAATTAGTGGATTTTTATTTAAAGAGTAAGGTAAATCATGACACAGGCTATTCATTCAACAACAGTTCTTGCAGTTAAACACAACGGTCAGGTGGCGATTGGCGCTGATGGCCAGGCAACCATGAATAATTATGTTGCCAAAAGCAATGTAAAGAAAATCAGAAAGCTGCAAGATGGGAAGGTGGTAACAGGATTTGCCGGTTCAACTGCCGATGCGTTTACGTTATTAGATCGCTTCGATGAAAAACTGAATAGCTACGGTGGCAATATGAAACGTGCTGCTATTGAATTAGCAAAAGATTGGCGAATGGATCGCTACCTGAGAAGATTGGAGGCTATGCTTATCACAGCGAGTAAAGAGGAAATTCTAATTCTTTCCGGAACAGGCGATGTGTTGGAACCCGATAATGAAATTGCTGCTATTGGATCAGGTGCTATGTATGCACAATCGGCAGCGCTCGCGCTGAAAAAGCATGCACCGCAGTTGACGGCTGAGGAGATCGTGAAGGAAAGCCTGAATATCGCTGCTGATATTTGTATTTACACCAACCATAATCTGGTAATTGAGAAACTTCAGTAGAGACTTAACCTCGTCCTCATAAAACTTGGCGCAAGCGTCCGCTTGTGCCTTGAGTAGCACAAGCCATCGATTCAATAAGGTTATTTAGAAAGCAGAAGTTTGAATTAACTTAGCTCGTCATTAACTTCGTGTTATCCTAGCAATTTTATGCAAGTGTCCGCTTGCGCCAAAATTGAATTTTAGTCAGAAGGCTTAGCCTCATCTACCTTTTCAGTTTCTCCATTTGAATCTTCAATTAAAATCACAAACGGCTTAAGGTGTGTTGTATGTGACAGAATTACCTTCAGTACACCCATAATTGGCACAGCTAAAATCATTCCTGCAATCCCCAGAATTTTCCCTCCAATGAGCAATGCAACAATGGCTGCCAAAGCATTAATACTCACTTTCGATCCTGTAATGCGAGGGGTGATAAAATTTCCTTCGAGGAATTGAACAAAGGAGAAAACAGCTACAACACCAAACGCATACCAGGCGCTGTCTTTTGTGAGCAAAGCAAAAACCGCAGGGAGTGTTGCACCGATAAATATTCCCACATATGGTATAACTGTAAGAATACCGGAAATGACGCCAAAGAAAATAGCATGCTCAATTCCCAATGCTAGTAATCCGACAGTATTTAACACAGTAATGATCACTGTAACAATTAGCAATCCTGAAATATAACCCTGCAGAACACTTTCTATGTCTTGCTTCCACTTGAGTCTTTCGGTATTAGGAAGCAGGCTAATGAAAAATGCTGTAAAACGGTCGCGGTATATCAAGAATAGAAAAATATAGATGGGTAGTTGAATCAAAAGGGAAAGTGTATTGGTTGTGGATACCAGCAAACCTCCCACATACGAACTTACACTTCTTATTAGCTCCCGTTCCATTTGATTCTGTTCCGCACGACTCATTCCCAATACACTCCTTATTTCGTTGCTGATGTTATCAACCAACGTATTGAACTTGCTTTCAAGGTTCGGCAAATCCTGAATGAGCCTGGTGAGTTGATCTCCGATGACCCACATGATACCAATAAATACGATTAGTGTGAAGAAGAGAACAACAATTACCGAGAAGGTAAGGGATAATTTCTTTTCAAGCCATGTAACCACCGGGCGCAGAATAACTGCCAGAAATGCGGAGATCAAAAGGGGCACAATTATATCTGCGGCAGCAACAGTAGCCAGGATGGCTAGAGAAATGATGATGGACAACTTAAATGTATAATCAAGTCTGTTGAACGGTTTTGAAACTTCCATGCTTACGGGTACTTTGGCGCACTCTAAAAATACATCGATAAAATGAAAAACTATTGCTTGTTATTGCTTTTTGCACTGGTGGCCGGACCTTTAATGGCTCAGCCTTATACCCGTCAGGATTCACTAAGAGGTTCTATTACCAAAGAACGCGTGTGGTGGGATTTGCTTAATTATGAACTCTCTGTTTCGGTAAATCCTAAAGAACAGTCAATAAAGGGAAGTAATGTTGTCCGTTACAAAGTGCTGGAAGAAAACAACGTAATACAAATTGATCTGCAGTCGCCCATGGTCATTGATAAAGTGTCACAGGATGGTGTTGCACTGGAAGTTATGCATGAGGGCAACGCTCACTTTGTGAAACTTACAAAAGCACAAACTCCGGGAAGTATTAATGCAATCACCATTGAGTTTTCAGGTAAACCAACTGTTGCGAAGCGCGCTCCGTGGGATGGAGGTTTTTCCTGGAGTAAAGATTCAAATGGTAAGGACTTCGTTGCCACATCTTGCCAGGGAATTGGTGCAAGTCTGTGGTGGCCTTGCAAAGATCACATGTACGATGAGCCAGATAATGGAATGATCATTAACCTGAATGTTCCCGGTGACTTGATTGGAGTATCGAACGGTAGATTGAAAAAGCAGAAAGTTGAAAAAGATAAAACAAAAACATTCACGTGGGTGGTCGTCAATCCCATCAATAATTACGGAGTGAATTTGAATATTGGCGATTATGTAAACTTCAGCGAGAAATACAAAGGTGAAAAAGGTTTACTCGATATGGATTATTGGGTCTTGAAATCAAATCTGGAGAAAGCAAAAGTTCAATTCAAAGATGCGGTTAGAACGATGGAAGCTTTGGAAAGCTGGTTTGGTCCTTATCCTTTTTATGAGGACAGCTATAAGCTCGTAGAAGTACCATACCTGGGAATGGAACATCAGAGCTCGGTAACGTATGGTAATAATTTTGGAAATGGATACCGTGGTCGCGATCTAAGTGGTACAGGTTGGGGGTTAAAATGGGATTACATTATTGTGCATGAATCTGGTCATGAATGGTTTGCAAACAACATTACCTACAAAGACAACGCTGATATGTGGATACATGAGGGTTTCACGATGTACTCAGAAAGTTTGTTCGTTGAGCATTTCTATGGAAAAGAGGCAGGTGCAGAGTATAGCCGTGGTGTGCGTTTTGGAATTCAAAACCGGGAGCCCATCGTTGGAGATTATGGTGTAAACGGAGGAGGATCAGGCGACATGTACAATAAGGGAAACAACATGTTGCACACCCTTCGTCAAATCAACAATAATGATGAAACATGGAAAGCCATGCTGCGTGGCCTGAATAAGGAGTTCTATCACCAGACAGTAACTACGAAACAAGTGGAGGATTACATCGCGAAGAGCCTTAATTTGAACCTTACCGGTTTCTTTGATCAATATTTACGCGACCCAAGAGTTCCTGTTTTTGAATATTATGTAAGGGATGGCAACCTTACCTATCACTGGTCGAACTGCATTCGCACATTTGACATGCCGGTGAAAGTTTATATTGACGGAAAAGAAAAAGTATTGAAAGCCACTACACGTCCGGCCACTGAAAAACTGGAAACGAAGGAGGCATCAGTAGTGGTTGATAAAAATTATTATGTGTACTCGTTTAATACGATGGGGAACTAGTGACCGGTAATCAGTAATCGGTAATCAGTAATCGGTGATCATTATTTAGTACCAACTACCGATTACCGACCACTGATTACCGACCACTATTTTCGATTGCCTCCAGAATCACTTCACATGACTCTTTAATTTCTTCTTCGGTGATGGTAAGTGGGGGTGCAATTCTGAAGCTGTTGGGATGGGAGAGAAACCAGTAGCAGATTACTCCTTTCTGCTTGGCATATTCAACAATACGGTTAACGCGATCAGCTGAATCAAAATCGATAG
>DASTYM010000428.1:0-18861 GCA_035764995.1 Cyclobacteriaceae bacterium
GAACCTGACCAGTTAAAAGAAAATGAATTCATCGGAGTGAGAAAGCAGCAATTGGTTTCATATGCTGCCGATCCCATGCGGGATGAATTTGCTAACAAATTTGTATTATTTCATCCCGTTACATTTTTACCTCCACTCAAACAGATTGACGAAAAAACAAAAAAAGAAAAAATTACCTGGCGCGATTTCAATGTACATCGCTTGTTGCGCAGCATTGCCAATAACACGCTTCTCAGTAAACTTCCTGAACATCACCAGGCCTCCAAAGAAGAGTATATGCTTCCTGAAGAAGAACTTACCAGTCAGTTCGACTCTTTTCCGGAGCTTCTGCAAAATGCTCAACAATTACTCAACCAGTGCTCCATTGAGTGCAAACTCGGAGAAGACAAAAACAAAAAATTTTTAAGAGAAAACCTCCAGGCTGATATAAAGTATTTG
Source organism: Cyclobacteriaceae bacterium (assembly GCA_035764995.1). GTDB lineage: Bacteria > Bacteroidota > Bacteroidia > Cytophagales > Cyclobacteriaceae > UBA2336. The sequence goes on from DASTYM010000428.1 coordinate 439, forward strand.
CGCGATGAAACCGCTAAAGGTTTTGCATTACGTTATGGAGATAATCCGGAAGTATGGGAAAAACATATTGAGAAGGAGCTTGGCATCATCGCCAAAAAAGAGTTTATATCCTATTACCTGATTGCCTACGACCTCATTCAGTTTGCCAAAAGAAAAAACTTTGATTTTGTGGGGCGCGGCAGCGGGGCCAACAGCACGGTAGCTTATTGCCTGGGTATTACCAATGTTGATCCTATCGAACTAAATTTATTTTTCGAACGCTTCCTCAACGAAGAGCGTGTTACTCCGCCTGATTTTGATATCGATTTTTCGTGGGATAATCGCGATGAGATTTATCAATATCTCTTTGAACGATACGGATATGAACATGTCTGCTTATTAGGCACTCACGTTACATATCAAAGCAAATCGATCATTCGCGAACTTGGAAAAGTTTTTGGATTGCCAAAAGGTGAAATTGACGACCTGGTCGAGAACCGAAACCTGCCTGTTGATCGTGATCATATTGGCAAACTTATTTTCAGTTATGCCAGCTACATTGTGGCAAAAGAGTTACCTGCGAATATCTCAATTCACGCTGGTGGCGTTCTCATTACCCAAAAGCCCATCTATGCATACACGGCAACCGAGTTTCCTCCCAAAAGTTTACCGGTATCGCAATTTGAAATGCACGCTGCCGAAGATTTTGGTTTATACAAGTTTGATATTCTCAGTCAGCGCGGATTAGGCCATATTAAGGAAACTGTGAAACATGTAAAAAGAAACCAGGGGCTTGACATCGATGTGTATCAATTCAAAGAATTCAAGAAAGACGAAAAAATAAAAAACCTGTTGCGCCACAGTAAAGCCATGGGATGCTTTTATGTTGAATCACCCGCCATGCGCATGCTGCTTGAAAAACTCAAATGCGATGATTATCTCACACTCGTTGCTGCCAGTTCTATTATTCGACCAGGTGTAGCCAGCTCGGGTATGATGAAAGCTTACATTGAGCGGTTTCATATGCGTAAAAATGGAATTCCGTACGAATCCATTCACCCTAAGATGGACGAAATCATGGACGATACCTTCGGGGTGATGGTGTACCAGGAAGATGTAATTAAGGTGGCGAATCAGTTTGGCGGACTTACTCTCACAGAAGCCGATGTGCTGCGTAGAGGTATGTCGGGCAAATACCGCTCGCGCGAAGAGTTTCAACGCGTGAAGGATAAGTTCTTTGAAAACTGCAAAGGTTTATACGAACAAAAAGTTACTGATCGTGTTTGGTATGAGATTGAAAGTTTCGCGGGCTATTCGTTTGCCAAAGGTCACTCAGCCAGTTACGCGGTAGAAAGTTATCAGAGTTTGTTTTTGAAAGCGCATTATCCATTAGAGTTTATGGTAGGTGTGATCAACAACTTTGGCGGATTTTATAAAACAGAATTTTATTTTCATGAAGCACGCATGAACGGAGCGCGCATTGAAGCGCCTTGCGTGAATCACAGTGAACATCTTACTACGATCTATGGTGATCAGATTTATATTGGGTTTGTGCACTTGAAGAGCCTGGAAACAAAAGTGGCGAAGCAAATTGAAATCGAAAGGCTTGCTAACGGAAATTATAAGAGCCTCGATAATTTTTTACGCAGAATTGATTTAGGATTGGAACAGGTTCGTATTTTAATTCGCATTGGAGCTTTCCGGTTTACGGGTAAAACCAAACAGCAATTACTGTGGGAGTCGATGCTGTATTTCAGCGATACAAAAAACAGACATAAAACCACCGTTGATCTTTTTGATACAGAGCCCAAAGAATATCCGTTACCTGCGCTGCAACGTAATGAAATCGAAGATGCTTTCGATGAAATGGAATTATTAAGCTTTCCATTGTGCAATCCTTTTAAACTCATCGAAAATCCCGAACGCGGAATACTCGCTACTCAACTAAAAGAAAAACTCAACAAAGAAGTTCACATCATCGGCTACAGTGTAACGACCAAACCTACCAGCACACGCTCCGGTCAGCCCATGATGTTTGGCACCTTCAACGATTGGGAGGGAAATGTTTTTGATACCGTACATTTTCCCGATGTGGTTAAAAAATATCCACTGAGGGGCCGCGGATTTTATGAGATCAAAGGTCGCGTAACAGAAGATTTCGGTGTGTATCAAATTGAAGTAAGCTGGATGGATAAAGTGCCCATGCTCTACAAAAAGACTTTCCCGCCCGATGCGCACCGGGAGACACAAAATATCGCGGCTCTACAATAATTCCCTTATTTTTGTCGGCTTATTCCCGACACGTGAAATATACACGCATAGCAAACGATTCAAAGGCAAGAGCCGGTGTTGTTCACACCGCGCATGGCGATATTGAAACTCCCATTTTTATGCCGGTGGGTACGGCTGGCACAGTAAAAGCCGTTCATCAACGTGAGTTGGAAAATGACATTCAGGCACACATTATTTTAGGAAACACCTATCATTTATACTTACGCCCAGGCACTCCTTTATTAGAGAAGGCTGGCGGGCTTCATAAATTCAATGGCTGGAACAAACCCATCTTAACGGACAGTGGCGGTTACCAGGTGTACTCACTTTCTGAAAACCGGAAAATCAACGATGAGGGTGTTACGTTCAAATCACACATTGACGGTTCAAAGCATCTTTTCACACCTGAAAATGTAATGGACATTCAGCGTTCCATTGGTGCCGATATCATCATGGCATTGGATGAATGTACCCCATATCCCTGCGATTATAATTACGCAAAAAAATCGTTGATGATTACTCATCAATGGTTGCAGCGTTGCATCAAACGAATCGACAGCACACAACCGCTTTACGGATACGAACAAACACTCTTCCCGATTGTTCAGGGTAGTGTTTACAAAGATCTGCGAATTCAATCGGCCGAATTTATTGCGGCACAAAACCAGGGTGGTAATGCTATTGGCGGATTGTCAGTAGGCGAGCCACATGAGATGATGTACGAGATGACGGATGTAGTTTGTAACATTTTACCTTCAAATAAACCCCGATATCTCATGGGCGTGGGTACGCCTGAAAATATTTTAGAGTGCATTGCCCTGGGTGTTGATATGTTTGATTGTGTGATGCCTACACGCAATGCCCGAAACGGTATGTTATTTACCACCCAAGGCATTGTGAACATCCGAAACGAAAAATGGAAAGACGATCTTTCACCGCTCGATGAAGCACTGGGAGGGTACGCCAGTACTTTTTATTCTAAAGCGTATTTGAGGCATCTTATTATCAACAAAGAAATTTTAGGCGCGCAAATTGCTTCAATACACAACCTTACATTTTACCTTTGGTTAGTAAAGGAGGCCCGCAAACAAATTATTAACGGTACTTTTACGTACTGGAAAAACATGATGGTGAAAAAAGTATCTGTAAGATTATAATTGGGATGAAGTTACTGGACCGCTATATTTTACGACAACTTTTAAGCACGTACATTTTCGTGGTGTTTCTGCTGCTGGCGGTTATTACAGTAATTGACCTGACTGAAAAAACTGATAAATACGCAAAAGCAAACCTGAGTTTCCTTCAGATACTTGACTACTATGGTGACTTTCTACCCTGGATTGCCGGGTTGATTACTCCTATCACGGTTTTTATTGCCACAGTTTTTATTACCGCCCGTATGGCCGGCCATACAGAAATTGTAGCGATGCTCAGCAGCGGTATGAGTTTCAGAAGACTCATGTTGCCTTACTTTATTGGCTCGTTGCTGATCGCATCAACCAGTTTCTGGTTAAACGGATGGGTTATCCCAAACTCTAATAAATCCAGGCTTGCATTTGAATTGGAATACCTCAAACCAAAAACTTCCGGCAGTTACCGGAATATTCACATGCAGGTAGCCCCTAACACCATCCTTTATTTACAGAGCTACAACAACGCCTCCGACAAAGGGTATTCATTTACACTGGAAAAGTTTAATGAGGGAAAGCTGATTGAAAAACTGACTGCGAAGCGAATTGAGTGGGACACCACAAAAAACAAGTGGACTCTTTATGATTGGGAGGTAACCAACGTCAATAATATCTTTGAACACGTGTCTAATGATTCTTCGGTTGTAAAAACCAAGATGACTCCAAATCAGGAGCCTAACCCACCGCTTGATACAGCGCTTATCATTCACCCAAAAGAATTTGACAATGATTATCGCAAGTATGACGGACTCACCATCACAGAATTAAATAAATATATAAAGACACTTCGGGCGAGAGGCTCCGCAGGAATTGCAGAATACGAAGTAGAAAAATATACGCGGTTTGCTTCACCATTTTCTATTTTCATTTTAACCTTTATGGGTGTTATTGTTTCGTCACGAAAAAGTCGCGGAGGAACGGGGTCTCAAATTGCCCTTGGCTTTGCACTCTCCTTCATCTTCATTTTATTTTTTATGATGTTTCGCACCTTTGCTGAAGCAGGATCCATACCACCTTATATCTCTGTCTGGATCCCGGCACTTATCTTCGGTGTGATCTCAGGAGTTATGTATAAATACGTTCCCCGTTAATGGCAACCACCACCGATTACCTAAAGCTTCACTTTGTTGTTTTTCTCTGGGGGTTTACTGCCATCATTGGAAAACTGGTTACGATTCCATCCGTTGAAATGGTCTTTTACCGCACGCTGCTTGCTGCTATTGGCATGTGCGTAGTGATCATGATCATGCGCGGTTCATTCAAAGTATCAACATCAGACTTTATCAAGCTTATTTTTACCGGATTTATCGTTGCGTTTCACTGGATAACCTTCTTTGCCTCCGGCCGAATTTCCAATCCGTCAACAAGTTTGGTTGGGTTTGCTACTTGCTCCTTGTGGGCTGCCTTGTTGGAACCTTTTGCGAAGAAGAGCAAAATAAAGGTGGTTGAAGTTGGGCTTGGTGTTGTTGTGATCATCGGACTGTACATTATTTTCTCTTTTAATTTTCAATATCCATTAGGGCTGTTCCTGGGGATTATATCGGGGTTAACCTGCGCCATTTTTGCGATTATTAATTCGCAACTGGTCACACGGGTTAATTCACTCACGATTACCTTTTATGAAATGATTGGTGCCTTTTTGGCCGTGGCAATTTTCTTTCCCTTTTATAAAAACCAGTGGGCCCCCGGTGGCGAGCTTCACTTAACACCTACAGTAACCGATTGGCTATGGATTGCCATTCTTTCTCTTGTTTGTTCGGTGTATGCTTATGCGGTAGCTATCAATCTCACAAGAAAATTATCTGTGTTCTTTATCCAGCTTACACTCAATCTTGAACCTGTATATGGAATTATCCTTGCCCTGATTGTTTTTGGTGAACAGGAAGTAATGAATTGGAATTTTTACCTCGGTACGGTTGTGATTCTTGGCGCTGTACTGGCCTACCCGTTGGTTAAGAATAAATTGAAACCCGCTTTACCGCACACAGGGCCATAGAAAAAAATTAAAGCTCACCGCTCCAGCAGGTCATGCCTGGAAACTGGTTCTTCAACTCAACAGGTTTTTCAAAAATTCCAAACACCGAAGATCCCGAGCCGCTCATGCTGGCATAAACAGCACCGTACTGATATAGCTTTTCTTTCGCTTCACGGATTAACGGGTATTTTTTAAAAACAGAATCTTCAAAGTCATTCTTTAATGTACGCTTCCAGGAAGTTAAAGGTGATTTCTCAACAACATCTTTAATTTGATTGGAGAGACCTGAGGGCTTTACACCGGCATAGGCTTCAACAGTCGAAACGTGCACTTCCGGTTTTACTACGAGTATGTGTTTGCCTTTCAAATCAATAGCTGCTTTTTCCAACACCTCTCCTCTTCCTGTTCCAATCATGGGCACATCTTCAATAAAAAAAGAACAATCACTTCCCAACTGTGAAGCATACTGTTTCAGTTGGTCGTTGTTCAATTGGAGATTAAAGATGGTATTTAATAACCTCAGCACATACGCTGCGTTCGATGAACCTCCTCCTAAACCCGCGCCCATGGGAATAACTTTATGAAGATGGATCTTCACAGGCTTTAGATTGAAATCCTTTTTTAACAGGTGATAAGCTTTTAAACAAAGATTGTCTTCTTCTTTCCCGGGAACAACTATTCCTGAACTCGAAAATGCGAAAACATCAGACGGAATAATTTCAAGAATATCAGTCCAAGGAAGTGGATAAAAACAAGTTTCAATGTTATGATATCCATCCGGTCGTTTAGAAACAACCTGTAAACCGAGATTGATTTTGCAGGGCGGAAATGAAATCATAAATGGTTACCAGTCGCCAGTTTCCAGTTACCCCGACCCAGTCGGGGAAACTGGTAACCGGTAACTTATTTGGAAAGTCTTTCAATCAAATCTTCAGTGATACCCGTTGAAGAAAATCCTCCATCGTGCATCAGGTTTTGCATCGTTACAAAACGTGTGAAGTCTGAGAACATCGCAACAATGTAGTTCGCGCAATCTTCAGCAGCCGCATTGCCCAGTGGCGACATCATTTGTGCGTAATCGTAAAACACATCGAAACCGGAAATGCCTGCACCCGCTGTAGTTTTCGTTGGCGATTGAGAAATCGTATTTACTCTGACTTTTTTTAGCTTGCCAAACCGATAACCATAGCTCCGTGCAATTGACTCCAGTACAGATTTTGCCTGGGCCATATCTGAATAATCCGGGAATGTTCGCTGCGCAGCAATGTAGCTCAGCGCTACAATCGATCCCCACTCATTCATGGCATCGGTCTTTTCGGCCGTTTGCATCACTTTATGAAAAGACAGTCCGGATATATCCAATGTTTTCAAAAACCACTCATAATTAAGGTCACCATAGGCCTTATCTTTTCTAACGTTTGGGCTCATCCCGATGGAGTGCAGTACAAAGTCAAGCTTACCGCCCAGGACATCCATTGACTTGGTAAATAGGGTATTCAAGTCCTGCTCAGAGGTAGCATCAGCTGGGATTACTTCAGCGTTACAAGCCTTTGCCAATTCATTGATTTTGCCCATACGCATGGCTATTGGGGCATTGGTGAGTGTGAAACTGCCCCCCTCTTCTTTCACTTTAAGCGCTGTTTTCCAAGCAATTGAGTTCTCGTCTAAGGCACCGAAAATGATGCCGCGCTTTCCTTTTAATACGTTATAAGCCATGATGTTTTCGTTTAGTCCACAATTATACAAATTGTAGCGATACAGGAAAAAAACAAGATCAGCCCCCTGAATAGGTGAGTTCTAAAAGATTTTAATAAATTTAACTATCCAAAACCCTTAAACTTCTATGGAACCTAATCATGCTTTTCTTGTTTCTTGGGACTTTTACATGCTACGTGCTTGCTTTGCACTTGTCGGAGTAGGCATACTTGTATTACTCTATCACGAGTTCAAAGTCTTTCAAATCAAAGATTATAAAGAAAAATACGATTACGTAAATCTTCACGAGATTCGTTATTTCTGGTACGCTGTAATTGCTTTCATCCTGGCAGCGGCCCTTTTCTCAAATTCTATCTTTACAGAGAGAATTACATCCACTGCAAGAGGGATGCTTTTCTTCTATGTAAGAATTTTTATCACGGTAAGCTTAGCACTCATTGCATACTTCACTTTTTATAGCATGATCAGGATCTACTATCCAAAGTATCTGGAGAAGAGATTGCATAAATTCCGCACGACACCCCGTATCTCTCCTGCCGGAAATGCGATGCGCAGACTCAGCGAAGAAGAGGAAGATGTTCACCTGGAGGCAGACATGATTGCTGAAGAAGCAAACGTTCACTCCGTTGACTATGATGTGTGGATTGATGAGAAGACCGGTTATAAGAAAATTGAAAAGTATAATTCCTATCAACATGCTGAAGAGTGTTCAGAATGTGGATACTACACCTTAAAGATTGACCGTGAAGAAATCGAAGTGAAACCAACAGCCACTGAACAAGGCTTGTTATTAAAACATTATAAGTGTGAGTTCTGCAATCACCGGGAAGCAAGAGAGGTTAAGCTCGCCAAGCTTGCTGACAATGCCTGACACACCCTAATTTCTTTTTTAAAGGAACCCCATTGAATCAATGGGGTTCTTTATTTTTATTTGTGCCTAATCCCATTTTAAATTGAACCCATCAGCAAACGCACCCATTGGAATATTTGATAGTGGCATCGGAGGCCTTACCGTTGCACATGCGATCAAGCAGTTGTTACCTCATGAAAGCATGGTGTACTTCGGTGACACAGCACACTTACCGTACGGAGATAAATCGGAAGCTGCTATTCAGGCATACTCTGTTAAGATTGCCGATGTTCTTTTAAAAAAAGGGTGTAAGGTTATCGTCATTGCCTGCAACTCGGCCAGCTCTGCCGCATATGAATTACTGAAGGAATATGTTCGTTCGGTAAAAATCCTCAATGTGATTGATCCCATGATCAACCTCGTTGTTAATCAATATGCCGGGAAGAATGTGGGGCTGATCGGGACTAAGCGTACAGTTCAGTCAGGAATTTATTTGAAAAAAATTGAAGAGGCCAACAAAAATATCACCATTCATTCGCTTGCAACGCCCCTGCTTGCCCCCATGATTGAGGAGGGATTTTTGATAACCAGATTAGCCACGAAATTATTTCCCAGTACCTGATTGCTGCAGAATTACAGAAAATCGATACGCTTATTCTGGCGTGCACGCACTATCCGCTTATTAAGAAAGAGATTAACGAGTTTTACCAAAACCAACTCCCTATTCTCGATTCGTCAGAGGTCGTAGCAAAAGCACTCCAAAAACATCTGGCTGAAAATCAGCTTTTAAACACTGGCCAGGCAAAACCTGAGCACCATTTCCTGGTGTCCGATTACACGCCCTCGTTTGAAGCCTCCACGCGGCTCTTTTTTCATGAGCAGGTTCATCTGGAGAAGCATCCGCTTTGGAATTGAGGATGTACTTTTTAATGCAGGATTTAACAAAATAGATTAAAATTTTTAGTCAACTTGTAATAGGCTAATTCGGACTGTGTGAGCACATTCGTATTCTTTCTTCCCTTTTTCCTGATTTTTTTCATTTTCGCGATTTATGCAGAACGAAAGATTTCTGCTTTTATTCAGGACAGGCTTGGACCCATGGAGGCCGGCAAGTATGGTTTGCTGCAAACTGTTGCTGATGGTATCAAGTTCTTTCAGAAAGAAGACATCGTTCCGGCTCGTGCCGATGCCCTGCTTTTCAAACTCGCTCCCATTTTGATTTTTGCTGCTGTGTTCACCGGTTTTTCGGTGATTCCCCTTTCACCATCATGGTCTGGTTCCCAAATAGAAACCGGATTATTTTTCCTGCTGACATTTGTCTCGCTGGATGTTATCGGAATTATCATCGCAGGTTGGAGTTCGAATAACAAATACAGTACACTGGGAACGTTTCGTGCAGTAGCGCAAATCATTTCATATGAAGTTCCGCTCGGACTTTCTGTTTTATGCGTTTGTATGATCTGTCAAACCCTTGACTTGCAGGAAATTTCCTTTCAACAAGGATACCTGGCAACAGAACCGCACTTTTTCTTAGGAATAAAATCCTGGGGTTTGGAAACAACAAATATTGGAGGATTCTTGGCCTGGAATATTTTTCAAATGCCGCTTTTGTTTTTTGCGTGGATCATTTTCTTCATTGCCTCCCTCGCAGAATCAAATCGTGCACCGTTTGATTTACCAGAAGCCGAATCAGAATTAGTAGGAGGTTATCATACGGAGTATTCAGGGTTTCGGTGGGCCTCCATCATGCTGGCCGAATACGGTATGATGCTACTGGTCAGTTTATTAGGCACAGTGTTATTCTTCGGAAGCTGGAATACACCCCTTCCGAACATAGGATCATTTAAACTGGCGGTTTGGACTACCGGAATACCGGGAACGTGGTACGCAACGTTATGGGGAATCTTCTGGCTCACCAGTAAATCTTTGGGATTTGTAGCCATACAAATGTGGGTTCGTTGGACATTCCCACGGCTCCGGATTGACCAACTCATGCGGCTAAGTTGGAAATATTTAACTCCGGCCGCTTTGGCTTTGATAATTTTATGTGGATTTTGGAGGTTAACATTTACTGCGTGAAGAAAAACTATTCCATAGCGGCTGCCCTTCTATTATTCCATGTTGTATGCTTTGGTCAGAGCAACCATTTAATCGATAGCCTGGAAGACCAATTATCGAAAACTATACACGATACAACACGAGTTCGTGCGTTAATTAAACTGGCAGATGCTTACACGTTTACCGATTTCCAAAAAAGTACACAGTACGCAAAGGAAGCTATTGACCTTGCCATAAAAACAGAGATTCCAAGCTTAAAATATTCAGCGAACCAACAACTTGCATTGAGTTATAGTCTGGAGGGTGATTACACCTCAGCACTAAAGTATGAAACGATATGCCTCCAGTTAGCACTCCTGTTAAATGACAGTACTAACATCGGACTTAGCCACAGTAACGTGGGCAATTATTATTATGAGATAGGTGAATATGATGAGGCGTATTATTATTTGACACAAGCCTATAAAATACTACAGCGTTTCTCTAAAAATTCAAATGACTCTTTATACATGAATATCGCCCTTCACAATGTGGGAAGAGTGTTTAAAGAACTTGGCCAGTATGAAGTGGCACTGAAGCACTTACGGCTATCGCAAAAAATAAGCGAAAAGATTGGAGACGCAGAAGGTAAACCATATTCCCTTGATGAGATCGGTGACGTTGAACTGCGGTTAGGAGAATACGATTCTGCCCTTCATTATCTTAAACTTTCGCTGCTTGAAGGCAAAAAGATCATTGCCAGCAACTCGCTGACTTCTATTAAGGAACTCCAACCCAAAACATATTCTAAAATTGCAAAGGCGTATTTGCATAAGGGGGACTTTGATAAAACGTTTGCCTACTACGACTCTACTTACATGATACATGAGCTGACGGGTAATAAACTTGGCATTGCTGAAGCAGAGTTAGGCAGAGGAATTGCCTTTATCAAGCAGGGGAAATTTGAAGAGGCGATGCGTTACATCGAAAAGTCTGTAGCGCTTGCCAAAGAAATCAACGCACGCGTGCTGGAAATTTCGTGCTATGAACAACTTTCAACCTTATGGGAGAAAAAAGGCGATTACAAAAAGTCGCTTGAGTATTTTAAACAATACAAAGTTTTAGGTGATAGCCTCTTCAGCAATGAGATGCAACAAAAATTGTTGCGTGATCAGATTGGGTTTGAAACTGCCACACGCGATGATCAGATTGCCGCACTGACAAGAGTTGAGGAGATTCAAAAATCTGAGCTCCGGAAGACAGAATTTATTCGAAATATTTTAGTGGTAGTCGTTGCACTGACCGCCATCCTGCTGTTTACGGTTTATCGGAGCGGTCAACGCAGAAAACAGATTAACGCTTTACTCCTGCAACACCAGGATGAAATGGAAAAGCGAAGCAAGGAACTGGAGCAGTTGAATGAGGTGAAAGACAAATTCTTCTCTATTATTTCGCACGACTTACGTTCGCCAATCAATGCGTTGGCCGGCCTCATGGATTTGCTCGACAAAGGAGCTGTTGCATCAAACGAACTTCCTGCTGCTATCAAAGAGTTACGGATTCGGTTTAATCACACACGTTCGCTGATGAACAATTTGTTGGATTGGACCGTCCTGCAGATGGACAAAATGAATTTACAGGCAGGCAATATTCAACTTCATAAATTGGCGGAAGAAAACATTGAACTCATGGGTTCCATCCAAACCAAAAAAATAAAGATGGTAAACAACGTTCCGGCAAATGCTGTTGGCTATGGAGACAGCAATACTATTAACCTGGTAATCCGAAACCTCATGACCAATGCAGTCAAGTTTACAAACGATGGTGGAGAAATAACCCTGGCGGCAGAATCAAAGGGAAATGACTGGGTACTTTCCGTTCGCGATAACGGAATTGGAATGAGTGCCGATATTCAAAAGAAACTTTTTGACAAGATTAATCCTTACAGTACACGCGGAACAGCCAATGAAAAAGGCACCGGCCTTGGACTCATACTCTGCAAGGAGTTTGTGGAAAAGAACGGAGGACGCATTTGGGTTGAGAGTAAGGAGAATGAAGGAAGCACTTTCTGGTTTACGGTTCCAAAGGCTTCCTAATTGTATAGACGCATTATAAATGTAGAGACTCATTATAATGCGTCTCTACATTAAATATTCCCTTATTTTTGTTTATTCTGTGTAATGGGGCAAAACAAAAGTTATTGGGGGAACATCGTGAGCAGTGCCCGCTCTTTGTGGAGCGGATTGCGCATCACTTTTGATCATATCGTGAAAGCCCGAAAAAGTAAGAAGCCGATATCCATCCAGGATAAAACCTATTTTGATCAGCCGGATGGCATCGCAACCATTCAGTACCCACATGCCCTTCTGCCCGTACCTGATACAGGTCGCTACAAACTTCACAATGAAATTGATGACTGCATTGTCTGTGATAAATGTGTAAAAATTTGTCCTGTTGATTGCATCACCATTGAGCCCATCCGGGCCACCGAAGAAATTGGCCGAACCTCTGATGGAACACCAAAAAGAATTTATGCTGCCAGGTTTGATATCGACATGGGTAAATGTTGTTTCTGCGGATTATGCACAACGGTGTGTCCAACAGAATGCCTCACCATGACCAAAACCTACGACTTCAGCGTATTTGATATCCGCCAACATAATTTTGAATTTGCAGATATGACACCTCAGCAAATTGAAGAGAAAAAGAAATTGTTTGAGGAGTACCAAAAAAGCAAAACGGCAACACCTACTGCAGCTACTTTTCCACCTGCTGCATCGTCAGGAGAAGCTCCCAAACCCGCTCGCCCGGTTTTCAAACCAAAGATCAAACCTCCAGGCTCATGAGCGCAATCACATTTATATTTTATGCTTTTGAGATTTTGGCTGCGATAAGTGCTGTTGCTATACTTTTTGTTAAGAATGTATTCTATGGTGCACTCTTGCTTATCGTTTGTTTACTATCCATAGCAGGAATTTACGTTATCTCGAATGCCGAATTCATTGCTGTTACACAAATCCTGATTTACGCTGGTGGAGTCTTAGTCCTGATTATCTTTGGCGTGATGCTGACAACCCGCATCTCTGGAAAACCATTAGTAGTAAAGAATGATCATTGGCTCGCGGGAATTTTGGTGGGATTATCTTTTCTCACCGGATTGATGGTATTATTTTCCAGCGTTAGCTTTTACAGCAATAACCAAACTCCAACTGACCTGCATTACACCAAGCTTAATAAAATCGGTATTTTGTTGATGACCGACTATGTATTTCCGTTTGAGGTAGCTGGTGTGTTGTTGCTTGCAGCTTTATTAGGCGCTGCTGTAGTGGCATCGTCATTTAATTCGACTAAAAAATTGTAATGTTTCCGACTGAACATATACTCTATTTAAGCGTCTTTCTATTTTCAATAGGGTTGATGGTCATCATTATTAAAAAGAATGCAATTATGGTATTGCTTGGTATAGAGCTTCTGCTCAATGCCTCGAACCTGAACCTGATTGCATTCAATCGGCTTCAGCCTGAATTATTTACCGGACAAATCTTCTCGTTGTTTGTAATTGTTGTTGCCGTTTGTGAGGCCGCAGTAGGTTTGGCGATTGTGCTTCGCGTGTATAAACATTATCAAACTTCAGTGTTAAACGAAATAAGCGAGTTAAAAGAATAACCTTGGATAGCAGCGCACCTTTTGATTTACTCATCGGGCTGATCGTACTCGCCCCGCTTGCATCATTCCTGCTGTGTCATGTCATTCCTGACCGATACTCTTGGCTAGTTACAATCGCAGCTACTGTTTTCTTACTGGTGAGTACAATTTCCAGCTTAGTTTTATTCTTCTCAGTTTCTCCAAACGAATCACACATCATTCAACTCGAATGGTTCCGGGTTGGTCCATATTCCTTTAACGGAAATCTTGAAATCAACAACTTGTCTGTTTTAATGATGTTACTGGTAACGATGATTTCGTTTTTAGTCCATCTATACTCTATTGGGTATATGGCAGGTGAAGCTGGTATCAGACGCTACTTTGCCATGCTGGGCTTTTTTACGTTCTCCATGTTAGGTCTCATCCTATCCGATAATTTATTAGCAATCTTCTTCTGTTGGGAGCTCGTTGGATTTTCTTCATACTTGTTAATCGGCCATTGGCTTGAAAAACCTGCAGCTGCAAAAGCTGCACAAAAAGCATTTCTCTTTAACAGAATTGGCGATGTAGGTTTCCTGATCGGGTTGATGATTGTGTGGGCGAATACTCAAACTTTCAACCTGAGGGAACTCCTGCACCTGCAAGAGGTTTACTCGTGGCAAACTGCAGCTTCACTTTGTATTTTTTGTGGTGTGATTGGTAAGTCGGCACAGTTTCCATTATACACCTGGCTGTCGGATGCAATGGAAGGGCCCATTCCGGTTTCAGCATTGATACATGCGGCTACTATGGTGGCAGCTGGCGTTTTTTTATTGGCCAGAGTATTTCAGCTTTTTACTCCAACAGCGCTCGATGTCGTTGCTGTCGTTGGAATGGTAACGGCTTTGCTTGCCGGTATTAGTGCTCTGAATCAATTCGACATCAAAAAAATTCTTGCATATTCAACCATTTCACAACTGGGTTTGATGGTTACTGCTGTGGGTGTGGGATCAGAAAAGGCAGCTATGTTTCACCTGGTAACACATGCACTTTTTAAAGCGTGCCTGTTTTTAGCAGCAGGTGCTGTCATTCACAGTATTCATCAGGCCCAATCTTTAGATCATGAAAATTTTGATGCGCAGGATATTCGAAACATGGGTGGATTGCGAAAAAATTTACCAACAACTTTTCTGGTTTTTGTTGCCGCTGCAGCATCTCTCGCAGGAATTCCATTGTTTGCAGGATTCCTTTCCAAAGACTCATTAATTACAGCCATCTGGATTTGGTCAGGTAATTTATTCTCCTGGCATTGGATGATTTTGATTTCTGCTTTTGCTCTTACATCCATCACTGTTCTCTACACCTTTAGAATGGTGTGGTTTATCTTCTTTAGCAAAACAGAATCCAATCTTTCAGTTACAGAATCACCATGGATTATGAGAATCCCATTGGTTTTTCTTGCTATCGCATCGAGTTGGTTATTCATATCCATAAATCCTTTCAAACCCACAGGTTGGATTGCGCTGTGGATTAACGAACTCCCTCATTCAAATCTGGTAACAATAATTTCTATTGCCATCATCATCTTGTCATTATTGTTTGCATGGTCCCGGTACAGTGTAAAAAATAAATCTGCCACAACAATTCTCTTCTTTCAACAGGGGTTTCAATTGGATTCGCTTTATAAACTGATTATCGAAAAACCCATTATCAAACTCACAGCCGTTGCTGAAACAACTGATCGCAAATGGATTGATGGTGTTCTTCACCTGACTGCATATACCCAGGTCTCAATCGCACACATCATTGCATGGTTTGATACCTACATTGTTGATGGATTAGTGCATGTCACGGTATGGCTGACGCAGCAAACAGGTTCATTTACGAGATCCTTTCAGGGTGGAAAAATTCAGCTTTATATTTTCTGGGCCGTGTTGGGATTGATAATTTTTCTATTTTTCCTGTTGATATAAGCCCATGTCGCAATACCTCCTCACAGCATTAATCTTTACACCTGTTGCGGCAGCCTTACTTGGTTTGTTCATCCCGGATACATCAAAAAGTTCTTTCAGGACTTTAACACTAGTTATCTCTGCCATTCAGATAGCACTACTGGTATTTGTAATCGCACAAACAAGAGGAAGTTCGTTTTCCGCGATTCTTTTGTCAGAAAAAGTAACCTGGTTTTCACTAGACTTAGGTGAGTGGGGAGTTTTACAAGCCGAGTATTTCGTAGGAATGGACGGCCTCAGCTTTAGCATGGTAACACTTACGGTCCTTGTCATGAGCATTGCCGGGATTTCATCTTGGACAATCGACAAAAATGTAAAGGGTTATTTCATTTTGCTTTGGATCTTAAATGGCGCCATTGTTGGCACGTTTGTCGCCCTCGATTTTCTGCTTTTCTATCTCTTCTTCGAATTCATGTTATTACCTATGTACTTCCTCATCGGGATTTGGGGAGGTGCGAAGCGCGAATATGCATCTATCAAATTTTTACTGTATACCCTGCTCGGATCAATTCTGATTTTGATCGTACTCATTGCGTTGTATATATCCATGCGAAATCCTGAAATGCCTGATCAACTCGTGCACACCTTCAATATGCTGCACATGACAGATGTACTCAATTACATTCCGGGATCAATTCTGAATCCAGCACAACCCTGGATAATAGGACCGCAAACCGCGCGGTGGTGGGCTTTCTTGTTTGTGCTCATTGGATTTGCCATTAAACTTCCTGCTGTTCCTTTTCACACATGGTTGCCCGATGCTCACGTAGAGGCTCCCACACCAATCTCGGTAATATTAGCTGCGTTGCTATTAAAGGTGGGTGCATACGGATTGTTGCGCATCGCCTATCCAATTTTTCCTGATGTTGCCACAACCTTGAGCTGGTTCGTGGCATTGATTGGAGTAATCTCTATAGTATATGGAGCGCTAAATGCACTGGCCAGCAAAGATCTCAAACGCCTCATCGCATACAGTTCTGTTTCACACATGGGTTTTGTCATGTTGGGACTTGCCTCTGTAACAACAGAAGGAGTTTCAGGTGCGGTGTACCAACTATTTAGTCATGGAATTATTTCTGCGATGTTGTTCCTGATTGCAGGTGTTCTGTATGATCGCACCCTTGATCGCACAATTATTAATTATTCGGGCCTGTCATCAAAAATGCCTGTATATTTTACTGTTGTACTGATCACATTTTTTGCTTCGCTTGGATTACCTGGGTTCTCAGGATTTATTGCGGAGATCATGGTCCTGCTCGGTGCTTTCCGGTCATTTTCTGCTAATGGTTTAATTCATGAAAGTTTCGCCATCGTAGCCACCCTCGGATTAATTCTGGGTGCCGCATATTATCTCTGGACATTGCAACGCATGTTCTTCGGGCCGTTTTATATGAAGTCAGAAATTAAACCCGATCAACTGATTGATCTCGATAAGCGGGAATACAGCATGTTTTTACCACTCATCTTGCTGGCTCTCCTCTTTGGAATTTTTCCGCAGATCTTATTAGACTACATCAATCCCTTTGCTCAACATTTTACAGAATCGGTATTACAAACAGCACGTTCCCTTCAAACTCCATAAACATTGGAAACCGGAATCAACAATAAGCTGGAGTCAATTACAAACAGTTTAGGTTTGGTAATTCCAGAGATTATACTCAGTGCGGGAATTCTGTTGTTAATTTTTACAAGTTTATTTACGCGTGCTAAACGTAATAACCTTATTGCCTGGTTAACACTGCTACTTTTTACGGTTACACTTTCACACACGATTTTGAATTGGACTTTCGGATCACCCGTCAATTTTTTTGATGGAACCATCCGCAAAGAAGACTTCGCTTCTATCTTTAAAATTTTGATTGACACGGCAGGGATCCTGGCAGTAGCGATGTCTATTCCAAATGAAGAACTGAAAGAAAGCCGATTTCGCTCAGAGTACTTCATATTAATTGCTTCAGCTGTTTTAGGTGCGCACCTCCTCACCATGACAACCAATTTTATCATGATTTTTCTGTCGTTAGAGTTATTATCAATCGCCTCGTATGTGCTGGCAGGTTATAGCGACACAAAGAAAGGTGCCGAAGGAAGTTTAAAATATTTTTTATTCGGGTCAGTTGCATCGGCAGTAATGCTGTATGGGTTTTCTGTTTTGTTTGGATTGACCGGTACGTTGGATTTTTCATCAACAACTTTTTTCGATCGACTAATTGATAATCAATCACCATTGATTTTGGTTGCCGGACTCATGTCCCTTGCTGGATTTATGTACAAAATTGCAGCAGCTCCCATGCATCCATGGGCGCCTGATGTTTACGAGGCTGCCCCGATGCCTGTAGTTGCATTTCTTTCGGTGGTGCCCAAACTTGCAGGCATCGCTATCCTCACAAGGTTTACAGTAGCCCTTCATTTATTCGGACAAAGTGATTTCAATTGGCAAATAATTTTAGGCATTGTCGCCATCCTCAGCATTTTGATTGGTAATCTGTCAGCCTTGTGGCAAAATAATCCTAAACGGATGATGGCCTATAGCTCTATCGCACAAACAGGATTCTTACTCGTTGGCGTGGTGTGTTTTTCTAACCAGGGAATTCAATTCATGCTGTTCTATGCCAGTGTGTACCTGCTGGCAAACATGGCCGTGTTTAGTTGTCTTCAGGCAGCTGAAAAAAATGGGGTCAATACAATTGAATCTTTTGCCGGTTGGGGAAAATCGAATGTGCTGATTAGTGTTATTTTACTTCTTGGGTTTATTTCCTTAACAGGTATTCC
>DASTYM010000429.1:0-22158 GCA_035764995.1 Cyclobacteriaceae bacterium
TTAACCAAGCAGCAACACGTGTTTTTCATGAAGCAACGGGTGAGCCTGGTGGAAGAAGGCCTCGCTCGTTATTCACTTGAAGAAATAGAAAAACGCACCGGAGTGCCATTGCCACTTCAACCTGGGGATTCCGTATTTGACTTTTCAGACAGAACGTTAGAATTTCTGGGATGTTCATTTGAAAATGTCCTCGGGGCAGTAAATCAAATTGGAAACCTTTCGGTCAAATCCATGAATATTATGAATTGTACCGGGGTTCTAAAACTGTTGAACCTGAGAGTGGAAAATCTGCTTTTCCCTCGTTTCACGAGCGACAATCATTACCTGAGAGTCCTTCAATTGGATAGAATAAAACTGCATGGTGTGTTGAAAATCTATGCCCACGGAAGCCGCATAGACATTGAAAACTCGTCCTTTACAATAGCATTGCCGCCATCGGGCATCATTAACTTAGCTCAAAATAATTATCTTGAGTTGGACGACAATGACGGCCTGTCATTGGGCTTGAATTATGATAACATAAATTTTTACAATTCTTCCTTTGAGAAGGATGCTTCGGAAAACAAACTCACGCCCTTTGATCTGAAGCTTGAGGCGAAGAATATTAAGATGGTGAACAACTCGTTTGGCTACATAATGCAGTTACGAGGCTTTGCTTCCGAATCGTTAAACATCAAATGGAATAAATTCCCCAAGTTCATAGATTTTTTCCAACTGCGATTCCCTGAATTTGAGTGCTACATTCCGTTTGCGCAATTCGAGCAATCTAATTTTGTCCGGTTGGATATTCGCGACCTTGGCGTTTACGAAGTGGCAGGTGATAGCGCAGGAGAATATAATGATGAAAACCTGGTGGACAATCTGACCAGTTTCTACAAACGCCTGTATGACAATTACCGCAGTCGAGCCGACCTGACTTCCTCAAATCATATCTATGTAAGATTGAAAGAGTTGGAAATTGCACATCTTAAGATGAAGCCCGACAAAGACCTGGAAGACCGCATGCGCCTTCGACTCAACCAGCTTATGGGTTTTTATACCGACCATGCAACCAGTCCGGGTAAGGCGATTATCATTTCGTTTTATATCGTATTGCTGTTTGGAGTTTTTTATTTCTTCTTTCCATCCGAGTGGGATAAAACCGGAAAGAAGCAACTCGTTGAAGATTTTAAAATATTTATCAACAAGAATGAACACGGCTATGTGAAGCCGTTTTTTAAAATGACGAAAGGATTTCTGTTAAGCTTTCTGAACGCTGTCACCTTAAGCATGAATGCATTTATTACCCTTGGTTT
Source organism: Cyclobacteriaceae bacterium (assembly GCA_035764995.1). Taxonomy (GTDB): domain Bacteria; phylum Bacteroidota; class Bacteroidia; order Cytophagales; family Cyclobacteriaceae; genus UBA2336. Next base: position 1,296 of record DASTYM010000429.1, read on the forward strand.
TGGAAGCATCCCAACAACAGGCTTGGCTCGTTACGTCTGCGTTTTTCAAGGTGTTCTCGGCTGGTTTTTGTTGAGCTTGTTCACTGTTGCCCTGTTGAATCAGGTGTTGCTGTGACAATAGTTCGATGCTTTGTCACTCTATTTTGGATTTGCATTGTTCGCATAGCTGGGCGCTAACCTGATCAACAGTTTTGATCGACTCGACAGCATCTTTCATCACGCATAGTTCTGACGTACAATGTCTGAGTCCCATGTTATGACCTAGCTCGTGAACTGCAACTTTTTTCAATCGTTCGATGAATTTCTTCTCTCCCGTGCTATTGAGTCGGAATGTTGATACCACGCAACTTGGACCTGGCTGATATCCCAAGCCGAAAATTCCCCAATCTTCGTACTTGCTCGCGGGCTCTTTGATTTTATTGCCTTCTTTTTTTGTAAAGGAAATGTCCTGAGTTGTTAACCCCATGATGTAGTTCACTGAGTCTGGTTTTTGATTTTTCAGTATATCAATCAACTTATCCGCTCTGTATCGTGGAGACTTAATATTGACAAATGTTTCCGGTGGAATGTCGATCGGGTTGAGCAGGTGAACTTTCGCATTGTATGTTTTCTTCAGTGCAATGTAAATCGTGTCCGCCAAAGCTTTATTAAAATCGTTGTAGGGTTGAATAGAAATTTTTATTTCTTTCTTTTCAGAGCAGGAAGCCGCAAGAATTATTAACAAAACGACAATGATCCTCATAGTTGAAGTATTAACCTACTTCTTCTCCAACTTATAAATCTTATCATCAAATCCGCAGAGATAAAGCTCATTGTTCTGATCAACACCAAAAGAAGCAATGTTAAACGCTGCCTGAAGTAATTGTGTGTTGGTTGGGCTGCCTCCATTGAGCGGGACGTTGAGCGACCAAATCCGGCTCGAGCCATAGTCGGCATAAATGTATTTTCCTGTGAGTTCCGATAAAGTTGGGCCACGATATACAAAACCACCTGTAACCGAGATGCCAAGGTCACGTCCATATTCCCAAACCGGTTTTTTCAATCCTGTTTGATTGCAGCCACTGGATGGCTCGAAGCAGTGAAAGCCCTCCATCACATTCCAGCCGTAGTTGCCACCTTTTTCGATGATGTCAATTTCTTCGAAACTGTTTTGTCCAACGTCACCTGTCCATAACCTGTTTGTTGGTAAATCAAAGCTAAAACGCCATGGATTACGCAAGCCGTAGGCATAAATCTCTTCGCGGAACCCACTGGTGTTGTCTTTGTATGGATTGTCGGCCGGGATGGCATATTGCTTTCCATCTTCCGTGCCGTTAACATCAATGCGCAAAATTTTTCCAAGCAACGTGGTTCGACTTTGACCATTTCCTTGCGGGTCACCACCGGAGCCACCATCACCGGTTGCAATATATAAGTAACCATCGGGCCCGAATGTAATTTGCCCCCCATTGTGGTTGCTATAAGGTTGATCAAATTCCAAGATGATATGCTCGCTGGAAGCATCTGCAACATCGGCATTGCTTGAAACATGGAAGCGCGAGATAACTGTGCGCCTGGGATTTGATGCTGTATAGTTCACATAAAAAAATCCGTTGTTCTCGTAGTTGGGGTGAAAGGCGAGGCCCAGTAGTCCTTCTTCATTGCCACTGTCGTTGACCTTTACTTTGATGTCGAGAAATGTTTTTTTAGACAGAGCAGCGGCACTATTCGGAAACACAGAGATTACACCGGCCTGTTCCACGACAAAAATCCTGTTGGTGTTATCACCCGCATGTTGAAGATCAACCGGACGAGGAAATGTCAGGTTCGGAAAAGCACTAACAGCCCGATAAGACACTGGCTTTTCATTATTGCTATCGGAATTAGCACATGACACGAAAAGCAGGAATAGAAGAAACAATTTTTTATTTTTCATAGACAGCAGCTCTCTTTAAAGGTACGCATTTAAAGTACCGAAAGATGACAGTTCTTGATCAGGTGCCGGATTTTTGCGATGAAATAAATCTTTATATTGATCAATCAATGATTCTATGAATGTGATTGAGACCATTCTCCGACTATTAAAATTTGAATTGACCCGGGAGGAAATGCTGAGGTTTACCAGTAAGCATTTTTATATCGGGCTTATCGGAACCTGGGTTGTGGGTATGGGTCGTTACTGGGACGATCCGGGAGCCAAACTTTTGCAGCACCTGGGCTTGGGGTCGGTCATCTACATTTTTGTTTTAGCTTTTTTCATCTGGCTAATTGTAAAACCGTATCTGGTAGATAACTGGAATTACTTTACGGTCGTTACTTTTATCAGCTTGACGTCTTTCCCCGCTGTTTTTTATGCGATTCCTGTAGAGCGTTTTTTCACCATTGAAACCGCAAATACAATCAATGTATGGTTTCTGGCCATCGTTGCCTCGTGGCGATTAGGATTGCTTTATTTTTTCCTGAAGCGATTTACGCTTTTAAAAACGTGGAATATTTTAACCATCACACTTTTGCCGATTTGCGTAATCATTTCAACTCTTACAGCTTTAAATCTTCATCGTGTAGTCTTTAACATTATGGGTGGAGTTCGCAACCCCACCCCGCACGATTCATCCTATTTTGTTTTATTAACACTCACTGTTCTTTCTGCCATATTGGTTGGGCCATTGCTAGTCTCCTATGGAGTAGGAATTTATTTAAGGAGGAAAAACCGGACATCACAGTCTAACCAATAACTGCTTTCACTGACTTTCTCCTTTTCAAGAACCAATAGTACAATCCGAAAGAAACCCCGATGGTAAACAATGGCCAGATGTAAGCGAGTAAGATCAACACATTCACAACACCCTTCCAGCCGGCCACCAATGCGCTTGCAAGCTGATCGCCCGATGTTTCTGTATCGGCCGAAGTTATTTCCTGTGTAATAGTCTGATAAAATTCCAGTTGAATTGTGCTGTAACTCACTTGATCTTTCAGGTAATTCAATTGACCGATCGTTGATTCAATTTCTTCGTGCAATGTGCCAATTTGTTCTTCAGCTTCTAATAGTTCAGGTATGGTGCCTGCTTTTTTGCGAAGGATCTCCATGTAACGTGCTTCTACTTCTCGTTTTGTTTTAAGCCGTGATTCGAGATCAACAAATTGTTTGGCTACATCTTCGGTAGTGATGTTACGGAAGTTAACGAATTTGGCTTGTGTGTCTATATCTTTTACCAGGTCCTGAAAGTATTCACTCTGAACCCTGATGGTAATTTTATTTTCGAGAATCGGATTATCGAGCGATAATTTGGAATCTGAAATGTAGGCAGGGTATTTCTTAACAGCGATCTCAATTGCCTCCTGGCATTTGTTCACATTTTCAACTTCAAAACGATAGTGTAGATTTTTAATGAGTTTTGTTTTTCCACTTGAATACAAGTCGCGAGGTGAGGGCAAATCATTAACAAGTTGAGCCTGGTTGGCAACAACCAGATCATTGGCAACAATATCATCGGTATTTCTGGCAAGCTCTGCGTATTCCTTTTTTCCGCCACAAGAAAGCACCAGACACACCGGTATCACCATGAAAATAAATTCACGAATTTTCATAACATTAAGAGTTTAATTGAGAGAAATTTTAGTCAATACAGTACTATGTCATGGATTTTGTTCCATGATTGTAAAGAGTGTAAGGTCCCGGCACTAGGCCGGGACTTCTTTATTGAGCTGCAGCTGAGTCTTGAGGAGCTTCCTGGGCGGTAGAATCTACCGGATTTGTAGCGGTGTCAACCTTTACCGTATCCTGGGTGTCGGCTGGTTTATCCGATTTTGGAGAACAAAAAGTCAAGGCCACTCCGGTAATAACAGCTACGGAAAGAGCAAGCAGGGAAAATTTCACAGAGTTTTTCATGTTGTTTTGGTTAAAATTTCCCTTCATACAAAAGCAGATTAAAGGTCACCCATCTGAAAAATATTTTTCTTGGGTTACCTTCGTTACATTATTGTATGAAACCGACTTTACTGCAGCGTGGCCCACAATTTTGATGAATTAATTCTGACGGAGATCAGAAAGAAAGATGAGCGAGCCCTGCGGGAGCTTTATCGCACGCATTACCCCATGGTGGTGCATTTGATTTGCTCGAACAGTGGCACCGAGCAGGAGGCAAAGGATATTTACCAGGAGGCCGTGATCGCTTTTTATGAAAAAGCACAGCTGCCTCATTTTACGCTAACCTGTAAGATCAAGACATACATCTATGCCGTGTGTAGAAGGTTGTGGCTCAAACGTTTGTGGGAAAAGAAGAAAGTTAATGGCAATATTCCGGAAGCAGAAACTTTTTCAGGTATTGATGATGAGGTGAGTGAAATCGAAGAAAAGGAAAATCGATTCAATAAAATGGGCGCGGCTTTACATGCACTTGGCGAACCGTGCAGAAGCATTATTGAAGATTATTATATCCGTGATCTCTCCATGGAAAATATCAGTGAGAAATTCGGATATACCAATGCTGAGAATGCAAAAAACCAGAAGTACAAGTGCTTGCAGCGATTAAAGAAGTTATTTTTTAACAATCAACAGAAAGGGATATGAGCTCAGAGAATGAGATGTTTGATAAGTATTTGAAGGACCAATTAAGTGCTGATGAGGTAGCCTCTTTTGAAGAAAGACTAAAAACAGACGCTGCCTTCAGACAAAGGGCGGAAGAGCATCAGATTTTGGTGAAAGAATTGAAATCTTTTCATGAACGCAATCGGGTTCGTGATGTATTGAACGAAGCACATCAATCAATTGAAAAAACGAGAACGCTGACTGTTGAAAATACATCCGGGTGGAGGTTCTGGCCAATGGCCGCGGTGGCTGCATCGGTAGCGATGATCAGCATCGTGGGTACGGTTTTTTATACGCGATCACTTGAATCAAAACAAACGGCTTATTACAAAGAGTTGCGCAGAAATGTAGACCAAATCCAACAGTCACAAAAGCTGATCATGAAGGACCTGGAAAAAGCAAAGAAAAGTGCACTACCGGGTAAATATGCTGGAACCGGATTTTTACTTTCATCAGCGGGATATGTTGCAACCAGTTATCATGTTATTAAAGAAGCTGACTCTATTATCATTGAGAATGAAAAATTCGGCAGGTTGAGAACGACTATCGTTTATGGCGACCCGCTCAATGATATTTCGATTCTTAAAATTGAAGGAGAACTGAACCTGCGTTCGTTGCCATTTGCCATCGCGGAATCAGAAGCAAATCTTGCGGAAGACGTTTACACGCTGGGGTTTCCACGCAATGATGTTGTTTTTGGTGAAGGTTCAATCAGTGCGCTCTCGGGGTTTCGGGAAAACCCGAATGCCTATCAGGTATCAGTGCCTGTCAATCCTGGCAATAGCGGTGGACCACTACTCAATAGTAAAGGTGACCTGATCGGAATGATCAGCGGGATACAAACTCAAACGGCCGGTGCAGCGTTTGCCATCAAATCTTCTGTTTTATTGAGCTCCCTTGCTGATCCTGCCCTGGATTCATTAACCATACCACTCATTTTACCAAAACAAAACAGCCTTAAAACTCCGTCACGGGTACAACAGGTTAAGCAGTGGCAGGATTATGTATTTATGGTGCGGGTATATTAGGTTTAAAACAGGCAATAATTTCTACAACCCCCTGACGCCTTTTTCCTCAACCGCGTTCTGATTTCAGCCAGCCAATAGTAGCGAATGGTGTTTCCAGATGGCACATTTCTTTCAGAATGATTTTCATCAAAAACTACATCCCCCATGAAAATCCAACTCATCAAATTGGCTATTGTGCTTTTGTTTTTAGCAGCCATTATTGCAAGTGCCTACTCAACGCTTGCCTAGAATAAATAACTCGATATGATTTATCAAGCTAGCACTTGAGAGGATGGGGTGAGTTGGAAGGAGTTCGAAGCTTATTTCTTCTGAATCAAATACACCCCTGCCAACAAAAGCACAATACCAACTATCCGATTAAACGAAATAGACGTTGTAGGCAAATTCATCCAACCGAAGTGGTCAATAATGATGGCGGCCACAAATTGCCCCGCAACAATAAATGCCAATGCATTTGCTGCACCGATGCGGGGGGCTGCAATAACAACCCCAGTCACATAAAGTACTCCGAGGAGTCCACCCATAAATTTCCACCAGGTGAAAGTATAACCTGACGGAAACGTAGGTGCCTGTTTAAAAAATAGAAAGTATAAAGCAATCAGTGCTACTGTTCCAACAAAAAACGAAATCAAAGCTGTTAACACTGGATTGTTAGTATCGGTACGCAGTTGAGAGTTCACGCCAGTTTGAAATGCTACGGCAACACCTGCAAGAATAGATAAGAGGTAGAATTGAATTTTCATGCTGTTAAATTACTAAATACAGATCACCCGATTGGCGTTAATCGGTTTCCAGTCGCCAGTCGCCAGTTTCCGGTGACCGGTAACTGGGAACTGGTGACAGGAATTTCTTTACATCAATTTGGCCAACGTACTAATGTAGCGTTCAGGAACATCACCTTTTGTGGCTTGCTGGTAATCATTATAGCTGCAGGGCACAATGCTGTTGCGGGAGTATTTTTCGCGACCTATTGGGTATGGAACCTCCATCCACCATTTTTCACTGAACTTACTTTTGTAAAATGAAATGGTTTCAGGATCAGAATTGAGGGCCACCACGTATTTGGTGAAATCGTTGCTCTTGAAATTCTGTTCTTTTTTGCGATGGTAATATCCTTCAATGAAATACCAAACCATCGTAGCGATGACAGCGGCAGTTTTTTTCTGTTGGTCATCTTTTTCAGGATTGTATTCATAGAATCCGACCGAACTTAATTTTTCATTCAATCCGGCATACCAGCAAATCTGGCAAGCTTCTTCTCCGGTTAACCCGAAAGGCTGCGCGTTTGCATTGCCGGGAGCGTCTGATGAACGAATGGCAGTAATATCAAACGAAAGCATATCGGCATTGCGAATGGTTGGTTCTATTTCCTGGAGACTGGTACGCATTTGTCCGATGCGAAATGCTTCGAAATATAATTTTTCTAAAATGGAAACAGAAAGCGGATCAATCAAATAACCCTGATAAGCCAGGTGTGTATAGCTGAACAGGAAATTCGGTTCGTGCAACATCAATTTATGGATGTGTTGCTGGTTCGCTGGTGACTCGCGCTTGTCTTCCAAATCGAGGAACGCATCAATGTTAAGTAAACTCACGAGCTTATTCATTGTTTCGTAGCCGCAATACTGACCGTAATCCAGATCGTGTGTACCACCTAATAAAATGGGCAACACATTATTCTCGAGTAACATCCGGCATACTTCACTGATGCGCACGTAAGTTTCATCTAGATCGTGACCGGGGTTTAAGTTTCCTAAATCAACGATGCGGTATGTTCCAGTTCCTTTCTTGAGATTGTATAATTTCTTTCTGATTTCGTCTGGCCCGTTGGCTGTGCCTTTATTGAGGGTAGTGCCCCGTTCTTCTTTTATGCCGATAAGTGCGATGTGAGCATCTTTGTAAGCAGGCATCTTATCACCGAAAATGCGGATGTTCTTGTAAAAGGATGAAGGTGAGGTGATGTCAGCGTAAACCGATTCGTCAACCGGGGAAAAGAAGATGGTTAGATCCATGGCAGCAGTTTATACAAAGCTATCATGAATTGAGTTGGATGCAAAGCCTTAATTGCTCCAGATTACTTTTCGGTTGGTAGCCTTCTCTTTAAAATCGGGGCAGGTATTAAACCCAGCAAAACCACCGAACTTGCAGACCTCTTCTCCCGAACAATTGTAAACTATCGCAATACCATCAGCGCAGATGCATGTATTGACATAATAAACTGTCTGCAGTTTGTATTGATATTGTATAACCTCGGACTTTTCCGGATTTTGTTTAGCGTCTTCAATGATGGTATTTAGCCAATCAAGGTTGGCACAGCCCGATTCATCTTCACACTGGTAACCAGAAATTCCAACTACGAACATCAACACGATGATCTGTTTCATTTGTTTAGCCATTTCATCAATAGACACGCGACCAGGAATTTCAGTTGGATAAAATGACGGGAATTTGTTAAAACCGCATCCGCTGAACACGCACGGCATTTAAAATGGCGAGCAGCGCAACACCAACATCAGCAAATACTGCCTCCCACATGGTTGCCAATCCACTAGCTCCCAGCAGTAGTACCATAGCTTTCACCGCGAAAGCCATGCTGATGTTTTGCCACACGATTTGCTTGGTTTGTTTACCAATAGCGATGGCGATGGGAATTTTCGATGGCTTATCATCCTGAATGACAACATCGGCAGTTTCAATTGCGGCATCACTTCCAAGTCCGCCCATAGCAATTCCCGCATCGCTCAATGCAATAACCGGAGCATCATTTACACCGTCTCCCACAAAAGCAACTGAGCCATGAGCGCCTTTGATTTCTTTGACTTTATTCACTTTATCTTCTGGAAGCAAATCACCAAAAGCATGATCGATCCCAAGTTTTTCTGCAACATCTTTCACTACGGATTTCTTGTCACCACTCAGCATAGTTGTTGTTACGTTCAGCTTGTGTAAGGCACGTATCGTAATCAATGCATCTTCCTTTAATTCATCAGCAATTGTGATCAATCCAGCGAATTTTCGGTCATAAGCGATTGCAATCACGGTGTTAGCAGTTTCGAGCAAAGTTGAATCGTACGAAACAGCGTATCGATCCATGAGCTTGGCATTCCCAACTAAAATTTCCTTGCCCCTAATTTTAGCTTTGAGTCCGTGGCCTGGAATTTCTTCAACTTCTTCAAGACTAACAGAAGCATCAGGATCGCCCGCATATTCACCGATAGCCGTTGCAACCGGGTGAGTGCTTTTGCTCTCGAGTGCATTAACCATCCGAAGGAGTTCTTCCTTTGAAATTTCATGGCTCGAAATTTTTACTTCCTGAACCGTGAACACGCCTTTTGTGAGCGTGCCTGTTTTGTCCATCACGACCTGTTTCACATTGGCCATGATGTCAAGAAAATTACCGCCTTTAAATAGTATTCCGTTCCTGGACGCAGCACCAATTCCACCGAAATAGCCGAGTGGGATGGAGATAACCAATGCACATGGGCAGGAGATTACCAGAAATATGAGTGAACGATACAGCCATTCACTAAAAATGTAGTCACTTACAAAAAAGTAAGGAACTAACCAGATGAGCAGCGCCAATACCACAACTCCCGGGGTATAGTATTTAGCAAACTTGCGAATGAACAGTTCAGTTTGTGCCTTTTGTGATGTTGCATGCTGAACTAATTCAAGAATTCGCGACAACTTACTGTCTTTGTACGCAGCAGTCACCCTGACTTGCGACACCGAATTGAGATTGATCATTCCCGCAAGGACCGTTTCGCCTTTTGATTTCGTGTCAGGCTTGCTTTCTCCGGTCAGGGCAGCCGTATTGAAGGAGGATGAATTCGACAGCAATGTTCCATCGAGTGCTAATTTTTCGCCCGGCCTTAATTCAAGAACGGCTCCGATCGCAACTGTTTCAGCTTTAATTTTTCGGATTTTCCTGTCCGCCACTATTGTAACTTCATCAGGTCGTTGATCCAGCAAATCCTTAATGTTTGATTTTGCACGTCTGACAGCAAGCGTTTGAAAAACTTCACCTACTGCATAGAAGAGCATAACGGCTACGGCTTCGGGGTATTCACCGATTGCAAAAGCCCCGATTGTTGCAAGACCCATCAATAAAAACTCTGTGAAGAATTCTCCATTTTGAATTCCTTTTAGCGCATCCTTTAGTACTGGAAATCCAACAAGCATATATGCCAGGATGTACCAACTAATTCGCACCCATCCTGTAAAAAAAGAAAGCCTGAAATAAATGTCAATCAAGATAGCCGAGCCTAATAGCACAATGCTCACGATAGCGGGCAGAAATAATTTCAAATTGCTCTCTGTTGCGCCATGATCGTGACTGTGGTCGTGGTCATGACCGTGCGCATGGTCATGTTCTTCAGCATCCCGATTTATTTTATCTTCCAGGGTGCAGCATGTCATGTTGCCTTGCGCATCGTAGGTATGAACATGATGTGGATCCTGGTTTATCATGCTGACTCAAAGTTACACCCAAATTTTAATGCCCTTCCTCTTCCTCGATGTTCTTAATTTTTGAGAGGATGGAATAAGCACCGGTTACGGCAATCTGCGCATCATTGCTAACGTTCTCGGGCAAAAAAACTTCCGTAAAGCCTAATTCACTATTGCCGGTTGTTATTTCAACCATTGTAAAATGTGTTCCTTCCTTAGTTTCTTCACCAAGAATAAACACGTATTTTTTGCCTTGAAAGTCAACAATGGCAGCGTCCGGTAATGCATTTACACTCGAACTTCCGGTCTCAACCATGGCCTTCAGGTACATGCCCGGTAACAGATTTTTATCTTCCTTATCGATATGACAATGAATGCGAATCGTTCGCTCAGGACTAATCTCCCTGCCAATGAGGTAAACCGTGGCCATTCTTTCAACCGTTTCGTTGGCAAGTGTAAATCGAACTTTTTGGCCGATCTTAATTTTAGGAATGTCTTTCTCGAAAATAATGAGTTCGGCATGCAGGTGTTCAGTGTCAACGATCTCGAATAACACATCGGTTGGGTTCACAAACTTTCCAATATTCACGTTTACTTCTGTTACAAATCCGTTAATCGCAGAGTACACATTTGCGGTGCTGGTAATGTTTCCGTTTTCAAGATTGACTAAATCAATATTGATAAGTTTTAGTTTAGCCTGAAGTCCATTCTTTTTAGCCATCCAGTTCTGGTAAGAGGCTTTGGCTTGTTGCAATGTTTTCTGGGAATTCACATTCTCGACCGAAAGCTGTTGTTGCCTTTCATAATCTGTTTTTGCAAACTCAAACTCATTTTTAGCTTCCAGGTAATCCTGCTGAAACTGAATGTATTCAGGATTTTCAATGGTGGCAATAAGCTGTCCTTTTTGTACGCGGGTACCCTGTAACACCGATGTGCTTTTAACAAATCCTCCGAAAGGCACAGAGACACTCACCAGTTGTTGTGGAGGTACATCCAATACCCCGTTCACTTTAATCGTACCACTGATTTGCTTTTGTTCAATTTTACCTGTCGTAACGTTTGCTGTTTTCAATTGAGCAGCCGTAAACTGAACTTTGCTCACATCTGCTTCCGACTGTACTTCAGTTTTGTCGGTTGAAGTTGTTCCGCAGGAGAACAATACTGCTGTTAACAATATGAGAAGCGAAAACTGAAAATATTTATTCATCGTATTCATGTGATTCATTATTTATTACCTGATAAAAATTCCAGGTAGATGATTGATTGATTATAATCTTTAAGTGTTAGTAAGAATCCTTCCTTTACGGTGATTGCCCGCTGTACACCAAGAAGATATTCGGCATATCCTATCTCTCCGTTTCGATAAGCCGTTTGAGATTGTTTGAGGATGAGCGCTGCATTGGGCAAGGCTGACTCCTTATAATAAGTCAGACTGTTTCTGTTTTTCTGATAATTTTGAATCGCCTTCTGATATTCGCCTTGTAAACCTTTTTGAAAGTATTGATAGTTGGTTTCCGCAGCCTGCCTGTTGTATTCAGCTGCCTTCACCTTGCCTTGATGAGCAACAAACCATAACGGAACGGCTAGTCCAATTTCAAATCCGGTGAACCTGTCACTGGATGATGCCAGCGCTCCGGAACCCTCCGTGTCTACCGTGCCGATGAGCGTCTGACTAAAAAATCCCAGCAAAATTTCAGGAGCCGCCCTTGCAGCTTCTACTTTCTTATGGCCTTTGGCTACTTCTATTTGCTGGCGCATGTAGGCCATGGAAGGATTTGCCTGAACAGACGTGGAGTCATCCATACCATCCAGTATTAATTCTTCTTGTGGTGAAGTAACAATTTCCGGAAGATCAGAACTGTTGATCAATGTTTTCAGTTGCGCTCTTACGATCAATTGATCGGCCTCATTCTTGGCCAACAAGTTTTTAATTTCATTGCGCTGCGTTTCTGCTGTGGCCTGCTCAAGCAACTTTGTTTCTCCGGTTTTATAACGCAGCGTTGCAGCCTTTAAAAATCCTTCGTAGATGCTGTCTTGCTGATGAAGCAGATCATTTGTTGATTTCAGATAACTCAGATCATAAAAGGTTTGCCTGACTTGAAATACCAACTCGTTTTCAGTGGCAGCTTTTTTTAATTCGCTTGCTGTTATCATGGAGCGATTTAATGAACCTTTGCTTCCAAACACCGTCAACGGAATCGACTGCGTAATCGTGATGTTATTATCATTCTTTGCGTAGCTGTTATATTGACCGTACATCAACGACACATTTGTTTTTGGTAAATCGAAGGAAGTCTTCTTGAGTTGTCGCTGCGATTCAACTTCCTGCGCAGATGCCTGTAAGCCCTGATTATTTTTTCGTGCCAACTCGATTGCCTGGGGTAATGTTAACGGTGACTGTGCATTAGCCTGAACTCCTGTAAGAGCGATCAGGATTGCCAACACCAAGACCTTTTTATTTTTCATCTTGATCATGTTTTCTGAATAGATATATAAGCATGGAATTACAATCAGCGTCAATAAAGTTGAGCTGATCAATCCTCCAATAACGACTGTTGCCAGTGGCTTCTGAACTTCAGCGCCTGCACTGGTGGCAAGAGCCATTGGTAAAAAACCCAGAGAAGCAACGGTTGCGGTCATCAGCACCGGACGAAGCCTGATCTGAGTTCCCTGACGAACGATTTCATAGAGATCAGTCAATCCATCTTTTTTCAGACGATTGAACTCCGCGATCAAAACAATTCCATTCAAAACGGCCACTCCGAAAAGGGCAATGAATCCAATGCCTGCGGAAATACTAAACGGCATTCCACGAAGCAGCAGTGCAATTACGCCACCGATGGCAGCCATGGGAATTGCCATGAAAATGAGAATCGATTGTTTCACGGAACCAAACGTGAAAAACAGAAGAAAGAGAATTAGCAGGAGTGCAATTGGAACGGCAATGGAGAGACGGGCCTGGGCTTCTTTCAAATTTTCAAACTGACCTCCATACGTTGGATAGTATCCCGGAGGGAAATCAATCTGAGCGTCAATTTTTTGCTGAAGTTCTTTTACTATGCTGGCTACATCGCGACCGCGAACATTAAAACCAACGATAATTCTTCGCTTGGCATCTTCACGTTGTATTTGATTAGGACTCATCCTGAAATCAACATCCGCAAGTTGTTTCAACGGGATTTGCTCACCTCGTGGAGAACTTACGAACAGGTTGCGAACATCCTCAATAGATTGCCGGTTCGCTGATACAAAGCGTACAACAAGTTCGTATCTTCTTTCACCTTCAAAAACCAGTCCTGCAATTTGGCCGGCAAAAGCAGTATTGATGGCCTCGTTAACCGATTCAATATCGAGACCATATTTTGCAACTTCATCGCGATTGATCTTTACCACGATTTGGGAAAGCCCTGTAACTTCTTCCACATATAAATCGCGCGCCCCTTCAACCGTGTTCACAACTTTTGCGACCTGTTTGGATAAACCCGTGAGCACATCAAGGTCTTCACCAAAAATCTTGATGGCTACATCCTGTCGCACCCCTGTCATAAGTTCATTGAAGCGCATTTGGATCGGTTGCTGAAAACCGAATGCTACCCCTGGTATATCTTCGAGTGCTTCGCCCATTTTTTCGGCAAGTTCTTCACGGCTACTCGCTTTTTTCCATTCGCTTTTATCCTTCAGAATTACCATGAGATCGGAGCCTTCGAGCGGCATCGGATCAGTTGGTATCTCGGATGTCCCGATTTTTCCAACCACTTCCCGTACCTCATCGGGGAATTCGCGGAGAATTATTTCAGCGCCCTTTGACGTTGCCTCAACGGTGTAGGACAAACTGCTTCCGGTTAGCACTCTTGTTTCAACTGCGAAGTCACCTTCCTCCAGTGTAGGAAGAAATTCTCCACCCATCCGTGAAAATGCAATCAGACTAACTACAAATAATGCAAATGCCGTTATCACTACAATGAACTTTCGATGCAGCGCGCTTTCCAGCGCAGGTTTGTAGATGCGCTGAAAAAAATCCATCATTCGATCAGAAATATTTCGTTTATGTTGCGTGTCTTTGCTCAGGAATAAAGCAGACATCATTGGAACATACGTGAGTGATAGGATGAACGCGCCCAAAATGGCAAAGCTTACGGTTTGAGCCATTGGTTTAAACATTTTTCCTTCTATTCCAACCAGTGCCAGGATGGGTAAGTACACAATCAGGATTATAATTTCACCAAAGGCAGCCGAGTTTCTGATTTTAGATGCCGATTGGTACACTTCGTGATCCATTTCGCTTTGCGTGAGTCTTTTTGTGATGGTTCTTAATCCAAGATGATGCATGGTTGCTTCTACAATAATGACAGCACCATCCACGATCAAACCAAAATCGATTGCCCCCAGGCTCATGAGATTTCCCGATACACCAAACACATTCATCATCGAAACTGCAAAGAGCATGGCGAGTGGAATGACAGACGCGACAATAAGTCCTGCCCGAAAATTTCCGAGAAACAACACAAGCACAGCAATAACAATCAGTGCTCCTTCAATCAGGTTGGTGATTACGGTACCGACTGCACGTTCAACTAACAAACTCCTGTCCAGGAACGCTTCGATAATCACGCCTTCCGGTAATGTCTTTTGAATTTGCTCGATTCTTTTCTTGACACGGTTTACAACTGCGCTTGAATTTTCGCCTTTCAGCATCATGGTAACTGCCCCAACCACTTCGCCCTCATCGTTGTACGTCATGGCGCCATAGCGTGTAGCATGTCCAAACTGAACCTCAGCCACATTTCGAATGAGGATAGGGATTCCTTCTTTCGTGCTGGAGACAACAATTTTTTCGATGTCATCAAGCGTGTTAATCAGACCTTCGCTTCGAATGAACCAGGCAGTTGGTTTCTTGTCGATGTAGGCGCCTCCTGTATTCTGGTTATTTTTTTCCAGTGCAGTGAAAACATCTGTAATCCCGAGATTAAAACTTCTCAGTTTATCAGGATCAAGAGCAATTTCGTATTGCTTCAGATAGCCACCGAAGCTCGCTACATCTGCGACACCAGGTGTTCCAAGCAATTGCCTGCGCACAATCCAATCCTGAATGGAGCGAAGTTCCATTGCATCGTACTTGTCTTCATAACCTTTCGCAGGCCGAATGATGTACTGGTAGATTTCACCAAGCCCTGTTGTGACAGGCGCCATTTCGGGTGCTCCAACTCCAGGAGGAATTTGGTTGGCCGCCTGGGTCAATCGTTCGTTTACTTGTTGTCGTGCCCAGTAAACATCCACATTATCGTGAAATACAATGGTAACAACCGAAAGTCCGAAGCGGGAAAAACTTCTGATCTCTTCAATGTCGGGTATCGTTGCCATCGTTTGCTCAACCGGAAATGTTACGAGCCGCTCAATGTCGAGAGCCGACTGCGAAGAAGCGATTGTGATTACCTGCACCTGGTTATTGGTGATGTCAGGCACGGCATCAATGGGAAGCCGGGTGAGTGAATAACCACCCCAGGCACCAAGTCCCACCGTGAGCAATCCAATCAGCAGCTTGTGCCTTATAGAATAGAGAATGATTTTATCTAACATACTTGAACGAATGTTTGCGCAGTTTCGGAATTAATTCTGTACAAATTCTGAGTACAAAGGTCACGTGCCGGAATATGTTAACGATTCCGGTACGGATCAATTAAAAATTTGATAAATGGAAGAAGGGCTTACCTTCTTAAAAGAGAAAGATGTCAGGAAATTTTAGGCGGTTGCCAGATGGCCTTTGCATTGTGAAACAAAGGTCTCTCAACGTAAAGCGTGTTTACCTGGGTATTGTGCAATGGATTGCTGTTACTGATGTTTGTTGAGTAGGTTGGTTGAGCGTGTGTGGAGCAGCACGAGCAAATGCAAAATGGCGAGCAATAATCCAGTTCGTTGGCGGTGTGATGATGGCCGGTATCGTCTGAGAAAGTAACGAAACCTTTTTCTTCATCAGCACACGTTTCCCTGTCAGTGCACGGGCAAACCGACAGCAGGAAAATGTAGATAGCTGCTATCAGGCGGATTGTTTTCACATCCCAATATTAGTGATAAAAGGAGTGCAATAAGGTTGCACGTAGGATTAACTTTTCAATAATTGTACTTCTTCAAAATCTTCTCCACATCCTTCAAAAACAACTCACCATATTTTTCAGTGATAGAGGCAGAGCAAGTTTCGTTGATCTGATCGATCAAATCTTTATAATGTACAGTATCCAAAGGGTCAACAAGCATTTGTTTGAGATCTTTCTTCATGAACTCAATTTTAACCCGGGTTAAATCATGCATGTTGAATCGTTCAGAAAAGTAAGTAACGAGATTTCGTTCGTCTAAAAAATCCTTGATCAGGTCATTACGCAGGTTCCGAATAATTTCCAGCGTATGCTCCTGCGTCCAGGTTGTTGTATGGGGGTTTGTGCCTTTCATGAGTTTAAAAAATGAATACACAATACTATATTAAACTAATCAAAAGTAAGCTAAGATCAAAAGTAGTTTTGTGACAATTCGTGTCGGAGCAAACTTTTTCGGAAGTTCCAATTTAATCCAAAATATGCGACAAGTTACGCAAGTGTATATACCATTGTGTTATCGGCCTGACGTTTATTATTTTAGCAATACAACGCCATAAACACTAGCGTTGGCAACCAATTTTGAGCCTTTCAAAAAGTGATAGTTGATTGAAAAAGACTTGACCAGGCACGCAGCCACATAGACATATTCGATTGGATTGACTAAATAAAAATAACTTGGACCAAATTGAATTTTTTAAACTTTTTCACGACATCAGCACAGCTGACTATGACTTACTAGCGAAGAACCTGAAAGCAAAAACCTTTAAGAAAGGTGACTTCATCATCGTTGCAGGACAAACGCAACAAGAACTTTATTTTGTAAAAAGCGGTGTTCAAATGTCTTACTTTGACGCAGACAACAAAACACACGTTATGGCTTTTACTTATCCGTTTTGTCCTTGTCTCATTCCTGAATCATTTCTGTTTCAAACCCCGTCAACGTATTTCCTCACTTGTCTTTCCGACAGCGAAATGGGATACATCACATATGACAGATTACAAAAACTGTTTGACCAATCGCAACAAATTGAGCGACTCTTCAGGCGCATGACAGAATGGGCTTTCACTGGTATGATTAATCGGCACATTGAGCTACACAGTATGACTATTGAGGAACGTTACAAATCGTTTTGCCAACGCAGTCCGCATTTGCTTCAATTTGTGCCACACAAACACATCGCTTCTTATTTGGGCATTGACCCAACCAATTTCAGTAAACTATTTAACACAGTAAAGTTCTGATACCTGCCTGTCGGCAGACAAGTTGGTCTATACCAACTTTTGTTTGTAGAGCGTTATCCAACTTCATAGTATGAAATTTAAAAACATCATACTATGAAACTCAACTACACTTTACTGGCCATTGTCTGTGCTATCGCTTCCTCTTACGGACAAAAGACCACAAAACAAACCCAAACTGCCAAGGACGAGGCAGCAATTCGTACACTGGTTACAGATATTTATGGGGCGAAAGTCAATGCAAATGAGGCGGCACCTTATGCCAAGGAACTCTTTGCAGATGACGTGCTTTGGGCGCCACCTGATGCCCCCGACCGTAGGGACAAGGCTGGAATACAGGCAGGCATGCAGAATACGTTTGATAAATTCACGCTTGCAGTACAACCATCCGTAGAGGAGATTAAAGTTTACGGAGAATTTGCGTACGCCATTGGGGGCGTAGATGTGAAACTCACACCGAAAGCAGGCGGTGATGCAGTGCCTGTTAAATTCCGAATTTTCTGGTTGCTTACTAAACAAACCAACGGAAATTGGCTTATCAGTCGTCAGATTTGGAACAAGAAGCCCATTTCATGAGTATGTTATGAAAAAAGTCTTGTTCCTAGTCTATGGCATCGTTGCCTATCTTATTTTCTTCGGAACATTCTGCTACGCGGTAGGTTTTGTAAGCACACTTCTTGTTCCGAAGCACATTGACAGCGTACCTGAGTCTTCCTTGAGTTATGCATTTTTAGTAGATGCGGCACTCCTTTCACTTTTTGCTCTTCAGCATAGCATTATGGCGCGTCCAGCGTTCAAGCAATGGTGGACCCGCTTTGTGCCCGAGACTATCGAACGAAGTACGTATGTGCTGTTGTCAAGCTTGTGCCTCCTTCTGTTGTTCTGGTATTGGCAACCCCTTGGCGGCATCATCTGGCAGGTGGAGTCTGAAACGATACAGCTTGTGCTAAAATATCTCTGTCTGTTTGGGTTCGGTATCGTACTGGTAAGTACGTTTCTCATCAACCATTTCGATTTGTTTGGACTTCGCCAGGTATGGTTATTTTTTATTGGCAGGAACTATGAGTCGCTACCTTTCACAACACCATTATTTTATAAATATGTGAGGCACCCCTTGTATCTCGGATTCATGATCGCGTTTTGGTCAACGCCAACCATGACAGCAGCACACTTGTTTTTTGCCATCATGACAACCGGATATATGCTGGTCGCCATTCAGTTTGAGGAAAATGACCTGGTGAAACATTTTGGGATAAAGTACCAGGAATATAAAAAGTCGGCTCCGATGCTGATACCGTTTACAAAAGGGTCGAATAAAACAAATCGTGATAATGTAGTTTCGTCTGTTAAATAAAAAATTATCATTTGATAAAATTCAACGAGCGTCAGGGTCCGTGAGTATCCTGACGCTCTGCTCCATGCAGCAGCTGAGACTTCCATGTTTTTGAAGGGAAAATTCGTATAAGTGATTTATATTAGTATTTGAAGGGTTAAAAGTAAAATGAAAACTAGCGGCAGCTAAACCAGAAACAAATTTTGAAATCATTATTCAACGAAATCGATTATCAAGAGATTCGCAAACGAATAGAAGGCTTGACAGCAGGCAACCAACAACAATGGGGCAAAATGAACGTTGCTCAAATGCTGGCACATTGTTCAATAGGCTTTGAAATAGTGATTGGAAAATTGCCTTTTGAAGACAAAAGCAATTTCATTTTGCGAACACTTGGAAAAAGGATTGTTCTCAGCTTAGTTAAGAAAGGCGACTTAGGTAAAAATCAAAGAACTTTTTCTCTCTACAAAGTCACAGAGGACAAAGAGTTTGAAACAGAAAAAGCACGCCTTCTTGAAAACGTTGATTCTTTTTACAAGTTGAGCGACAAAAACGAAATTGGCAGACACCCTTATTTTGGTAAACTTTCAAAAGACGATTGGGGTGCAATTCAATATGTTCATACCAATCATCACTTGACACAATTCTCTGCTTGATCAAGAGAAAATTTCAACTTCTTATACTTAACTGCCGAAAGAAGAGTTTCCTGAACAAGGTCCTGTGCCGTTTCGCGGTCGCCCGTTTTCACCATTGCCAGTGAAAAAAGATAGTCGCCATAACGCGTTACCCATTTTTCAGGCTGTAGAAAATTAGCTTCCATTTTGTCAATGAAGTCAAATCTCTCATTTTAGATCAATAAACTGTCCGGAATTAACAATAAAAAACTTGCATCGAATTGGTTTCGGAAAGTTTAGAAGGGCCAGAGCACTTTTCTCAATTGGTGGGACCAAGGGGAATGCTCACAGACGTTGTGCTTACGACTTCATGTAGATTATTTGTTGAAACACGAAAGCTTTACTTTTCATTTTTCAAATTCACTGACGTTATACCTGACAACGTCATGGAGATCATTTGTCTTTGTGAATATTCTTAATTGACGCTCTGCACTATTGCCAAAATCAACGATGTTCTGTAAATCCAGAAAGAACTTTTCATATCCGAACTTCTTAGCAATTTGTTGCAGCATTTTGATCCACCAGGAAACGTCATCCTTCATTTTAATTATTTCATTGGATGGAGACTTTATTATACCGGCCGAAAGGCCATACCGAATGGCTCTCCATTTGTTTTCTCTCAGTACCCAGGGAGTCATCACCTTATTGATGCTGTCCCATTCTGCATAATTAATCTTGTACCAATGCGCCAATGAATGAACATATGCAACAATTGCTAGAGCTTCAGAAATTGTAGCAGGTTGATCACAAACCCTTATTTCAAGTGTTCCAATTTCTGGACTTGGTCTCATGTCTAACCAAAGGTCATGAACACTCTTGATAGCTTCTGTCTCGCGCATCGCACTGAACATTTCTTCAAATTCATTCCACGAATTCACGATGTGAGGCATGCCCGAAGTTGGCATTGCTTCATACATTGTAAGCCGGGAGCAGGATAGCCCGGTATGCATTTTTTGCCAGAATGGAGAACTTGCTGAAAGTGCGAGAAAATGAGGAACAAAGTTTAGGAAGAAATTATGGAAACGAATACACGCGTCACCCGATTCCATACCTAAATGGATATGCATTCCGTATACTGCCATCCGTCTGATAATCCATTGATTTCTGTCCAATAACTCATTGTATCTTGGAGAGGGTGTTACTAATCGATCACGATAATCAGCTTCTGGATGAGTCCCGGTTGATGAAATCTTCAAACCAAGATCACGCAGATTTTCCTTAATTAGCTGTAGCGATTTGCTGAGATCGGCTTGTATATCATGGACATCCTTGCAAACACCAGTAACTACTTCAAGAGAGCTCTGGAAGAATTCTGGTTTTAATTTTTTACTTGAGATTTTCTCAATCAGTTCATTTGCTCGCGGAGTAAGTAAGAGAGATTCGTGATCAAGAACCTGTAACTCCATCTCAACACCAATCGTTAGTGAAGTTTTATTTTTTTTGAAGTTTAGTCGCTCCATTTATTTAGTTGACAATCAAGACTA
>DASTYM010000430.1:0-17605 GCA_035764995.1 Cyclobacteriaceae bacterium
ACTTCCTAACATCTGCTCTACCCTCGTCAGAGAATCTTCCAGGTTCAATGCCCCTGATCGAAGAAATTGGAAATTTTCTCCTGTGTGCATGAGGCTCGATTTGTATAGATCGAGGTAATTGCTTTGATGATCTTTTTGGAAAGATTCTTCCTTGTAACCTTCCAGCATAAAATATTTGAGAGCTGCATCCATCTCTAACAGCGCAATGCTCACATCGTCAATGTCTTCACTCGCCTGCTGAAATTTGTTGTTCTGCCTGAGCGTATTAAAAAATACGATAACGGTGGCCACCAATAAAAGAATGAGCGACCCAAACGCCAGCAATAACTTTACCCGAATCTTAAGATTAAAAAAAAATGTGCGCAGGTTCATGAATAGCAATCAAACCGGGCTAAGATAGGCGATCCAGATGTGAAGGAAAGGGTTGTAGTATTAATAGATTGTTACTTTTCTGGCAACGATCGCTGGGTAACCGGAGACCGGCAATTAAAATTTCATTCACAACGATATTTTTCACTACTTCATTTCCTTCAGAACGCCTCTTCCCTCCTGCACTATTATGTCAATAATTTCAGCAATATCCTTTTTGGATGTTCTAAAGTTTACGATGCATGCTCGCAAACAATACTTTCCTGAAACCACTGCGTTTGATAAAAATACTTTTCCACCTTGTTGCAATCGATTGAGAAGCTTTTCATTTAAACTATTGATGTCGCTTTCAGACAACCCTCCTGTGGGAGGCAGGTAACGGAAAGTTGCAATGCTCAGGTTCTGTGATACAGCTTCAAGTTCCTGATGATTTTGTGCCTGGTTAAATAAGTACCTGGACAACTCAATGTCTTCCTGAATCATTTCCGCATAACCATTTCTGCCCACGTGTTGCAGCGCCACCCAAACCTTCAGCGCCCTAAACCCTCTTGAATTTTGAAAGCCATACTCATAGAAGTTAGTTGATGGTTCATCGGCATTGCTGTCAAAATTATAGTAGACTGGATGCGAACTGTAGGTATCAATTAAATGCTGTGGATTTTTAACAAGTGTGCATCCCGCTTCAAGCGGAGCATACAGCCATTTATGGGGATCAAGTGCTATGGAATCGGCTTCTTCAATTCCTGTAAACATTGACTTGTACGCTGATAAGGTTGCTGCTGGAATTCCATAAGCGCCATCGATGTGAAACCACAAATCGAAACGTTTGCAAATGGCTGCAATTTCAGAAAGATTGTCCACCACACCGGTACTTACATCTCCTGCATTGCCAATGACCAGGAAAGGTTTCTTTTTATCTTTTAGATCTTTTTCTATTTCCGATACCAATGCAGTTGTATCCATTCTATTATGAGCATCAACGGCTATCCATCTGATCGCTTTGGTGCCATGTCCAAATAAAACGGCTGCTTTCTCGATCCAGGTATGCGTTGCTTTCGAACAATAAAATACCATTTCATAATCCAGCTTCGCCAAACCATCTTCTTTGAGATTCTTCGGTGCCTTTGAGGTTCGTGCAGCAAGAAAGGCAGTGAGATTTGCCATGTTCCCTCCGCTTACCAAAATTCCTCCGTAAGAATTTGACACGCCAATAAATTCTGCAAGCCATTTAACAGTTTGCTTTTCAATAGCCGTTGCCATCGGACTTAAAACATTGGCTCCCACATTGGGATTAATCGCAGCAGCCAACAAATCGGCCAACGCTCCGATGGGTGCCGGTGAAGCGGTTATATAACCAAAAAATTTCGGATGCCCGTTAAACAACGAATGCTTGATTAACAGTTCAGCAGCACGTTCAAAAATTGCAGCGGGCGAATTTCCACTTTTTGGTAATGCATCATTTCCCAGAATCGTTTTGATTTGATCGGGTGACTTACCTGACGTAACAGGATGTTGAGGAAGTTTATTGAAAAAATCAGCAAGAAGGTCAACCAGGTAGTGGCCGGTCTTTCGAAACTCTTCTTTGCTGATGTTAAGAGGAGATTTGCGGGGGTTACTTGTACTCATTTATTGTAAAGTTTATGAGCGTCAAAAATTACCAACGACCTTTGCTTATTCTAAATTAATGAAGTGCATCAACAGTAATGTACTATTTCGCGGATTTTTAAAGTCAATATATGTCAAGTGGAATCAGGAGTGGGTACAAATTTGTAGTTTTGATAACAATATGTTTTGATGCAGGCGTTTTGTTGGACTCAAAATGATTTCGTTTAAGCACAAAGTTTTTCTGGAGGTAGCCCGTAACCTGAGCTTTACAAAAGCGGCAGCTGCACTGTTCATTAGCCAACCTGCTGTAACCCGACACATTAAACAACTTGAGGATGCATACCAGGTAAATCTGTTCGAGCGCAAGGGAGGCAAGATTACGTTAACTGAGCAGGGATCGACCCTGATTGCTGCGCTGCAAAAAGCGAAAGAAATTGAAAGACAACTAACCCACGATTTTGGAGTTCAGCAAAATGCTAAGTCCGCAAAAGGTGAATTAAAACTGGGAGCCAGTACCACAGTAGCGTTATATATTGCCCCTCCTGTTTTGGCTGCCTTCCGCAAAAAGTTTCCGATGGTTCGCATTAGCTTGTTCAACCGAAATTCGGAAGGTGTATTGGATGCATTGCTCAATCATGAAATAGATCTGGGCATCATCGAAGGGAAGAAAAAAATGGCGCAGGTCCACAGCAGTCATTTTTTAAGTGACGAGGTAATTCCGGTGTGTTCACCTCATAGCCCGATTGCATCAATGAAACGAATAACTTCGAAAAATATCCTTGACCTTCCCATCGCCTTGCGCGAACGGGGATCTGGAACACTCGAAGCTCTGAAAAATGCACTGCACGAACACGGTATAAAAATTTCCGATTTCAAAAACATCATTCGCCTGGGAGGGACAGAGGCATTAAAAAATTTTTTATTGGCAGATGAGTGCCTGGGATTTTTGCCGCATCGCTCTGTACTGAAAGAACTCAGGGATGGAAGCCTGGTCCGGGTAAACATTGATAAACTTGCGATAACTCGTCAATTTTATTTTATACAGCGGCATGGTGAAGAAGGATTGAACCTGTCTACTTCCTTTATTCAATTAGCTAAAAATCATTATAACATCAAGTTATAGCCAATAAGCAAATAGCATTGGCGGTAGTACTTTCTGCAACTTACCTTGAAAGCAGTTTTTAATTTTTTATATGGTTGCAGAGAAAATTTCCAGATTAACCCAGCTGGCTTGCAGGGGGCGTCACAAAACATACGACCCTTCCTTTATACAAACTTTCAGTGATTGTGACGTGTGTGGCCCATCACCACTTTTTGCCGAATACGATTTAACACCCCGTCCGCCTGAATCAGTAATCAATTTGAAAGAGCAGTCCATGTGGCGATATGCCGAACTTTTGCCAGTGCAAAATCATGATGACATTGTCAGCCTTGGTGAAGGCTGGACTCCAATTTTAAATTTAAAAAGAACGGCTAACACACTTGGACTGAATCAACTGCTCCTGAAAGATGAATCGCTTAATCCAACAGGTTCATTCAAAGCACGCGGATTAAGTGCAGCCATTTCAAAAGCAAAAGAATTAGGAATATCAAAGTGCATTATCCCAACTGCCGGTAATGCTGGTGTCGCACTATCGGCCTATTGTGCACGTGCCGGTATGAAAGCAACAGTGGTTATGCCCACCATTACTCCGGCCATATTTGTGAAAGAGTGTGAGCTTTATGGAAGTGAAGTTATCCTGGTGGATGGCCTGATTGATGCGTGCGCAAAAAAAGTTGCACAACTTAACGCGGACAAATCATACTTCGACCTTTCGACCATGAAGGAGCCGTATCGCCTGGAAGGAAAGAAAACCATGGGGTATGAAGTTGCAGAACAGTTAAATTGGAAATTGCCTGATGTTATTCTCTATCCAACTGGCGGTGGAACAGGACTGATCGGAATCTGGAAAGCATTTCACGAAATGATACAACTAGGTTGGATCAATACCAAACTCCCAAAATTAATCGCGGTTCAGTCGGATCAATGCCAGCCGGTAGTGCGAGCATTTCATAAAATTGAGAATGGTAGCTCGAATCACATTTCATCATCCAGCCTAGCCTACGGACTTAATGTTCCAAAGGCATTCGCATTGCAGCAAATTATGGACGTGCTTAAACAATCCGGAGGCGATGCAATAGCTGTTAGCGATCAGGAAATTCAGGGTAGCACAAAAGAAATAATCAGAAAGGAAGGTCTATTGATTTGCCCTGAGGGTGGCGCGCTACACGCTGCGCTCAAAAAATTGCTAATTGACGAGACCATCTCACGCAATGAGAAGGTGCTGATGCTAAACACTGGATCGGGAGTTAGATATTTGAAGAATTTTTAAGGCAGTTTAGACGCACTAACTAATCAGAAGAACCTGTAAATTAGGAAACAAAACGTTCGAACCCTGCAATCAAAGCCGTTCAGTTGTTTTCAAAATTTCTATGGAAGAGAAAAATCTCAAGGAGAAGAAAACCCACTCCCATACAGCTTTGTTTTTTCCGGCACTGCTTATTGCTATAATGTTAATTCTTTTCGGGACCTATTTGATTATAAACGATCTCGTCATGACGGGAAAAAACTGGAGAACCCTGCAACCAACAGCAAAAGGTGGTGAACTTTACATCGTCTTTGGAATAGTTTTCCTCGTTGTGGCCTTACTTCAATTTATCTCCCTTTAGTCGATTGCGACAATTCTTTAAGAAGAAGTCAGCATCCAACAAAAGGAAGCAGAAACTTTAGAAGCGTTAACTATTAAATACCATCTCTGAGCTGATTAATTTCATCGATGATGTGACTAACATCGTCACCAGCATAGAAATAAGATAATCCATCGCCATCACCTCCCATCGATGCAGAAGTGGCGATTACCATTTTAAGGTTTTCAAAGAAAAAATTTCCATCATCAGTTTCGACAGGGCGATGGCCAAGTTTCTTAAGCTCGTTGATGAATTCTGAAATATCCTTTTCAAAGACCAATGTTACACCGGCAACCAGAATCTTAACGTTACCATGAACCTCAAGTTCTTTTAGTCGTGAATCTTCAGTAAAATTGGTCCTAAAATCATCATAGATATCTCGCCAGTAAAAAATCTTATCATCCGGAACTTCAATTACACCATCGTTGGGTTTAAACTTCATTGACAACGCCTTCCGAACGATATCTCTGGTCTCGCCCCACTTCACTAATTTATCGTCAACACTAAAACCGACACCTGGTAAATAGTGAATTTTCATGGCCGAGAGGTGTTTGAAGAATGGCAACAATTACTTCTTCTTTTTAGATGCTGCCCATGTATTATACTCTTTAACGGATGTCAGCAAATCCTTCCATGTATATTCCTTTGTCTCAATTTTCTTCGCGAGTTCCGGGTAATCAGCAAAGTAAAGAGGTGCTTTCGCCCGGTAGGTTTGGTTATTGTTTGCCCC
Source organism: Cyclobacteriaceae bacterium (assembly GCA_035764995.1). Lineage (GTDB taxonomy): Bacteria > Bacteroidota > Bacteroidia > Cytophagales > Cyclobacteriaceae > UBA2336. The sequence continues at coordinate 5,432 of DASTYM010000430.1, forward strand.
AGCGATATTGGCAATCATTTTTGCGGCAGGCTCATCGGCACGAATAATAAAGTAATCCTGGAATCCGGCAACACTGTTAGGGTTATAAATAGAGCCTTGCATGGTCGTGCCTTTCACGTACAATGTTGCAATACCACGTTCAACTACCTGGTACCAACCGAAATCGCTGATGCGGGTTTGTTTCCATCCAAGATATACTTTGATACGGTCATATTCAATTTCTGTTGTTTTGCCATCATCATTGAGATAAACGATCGTCTTTATTTTTTCAGCGGGTACTTTTTCCGGTTCTGCAGTTTTTGAAGATTTGAAATTGATGTAGTCGTCACCCATCGAGGTTTCAACCCAACCAACGCGTGATGTTCCATCTGTAAAAATGAGTTTGCCATTATCATACTTATCGGCACCGTTAACTGTATTGGAGGCAACAATCAGGAGAAGGATTACAATAAAGTTTTTCATTTTCGTTTTTTCCAACAAATTAATGAAGAAGATGAATGACATGGGTTGTGTGTAATATTTATTTGATTTTTTAAGTTTTTGCTACTTCTCCATAACTCGTCCTGGTTTTAAAGATGAATGCCTAATTTAATAACCCTTAACTATCTGCCAAATTAGGGAGTGTGAAATAGAACGTTGCTCCTTCATTTACCTTTCCCTCGGCCCAGATACGGCCATCATGCTTGGTTACAATTCGGTGAGCCAGCGCTAACCCTACCCCCGTACCTTCAAACTCATCTGCGTGGTGCAACCGCTGAAATACTCCGAATAATTTATCTGCGTAGTTCATGTCAAATCCGGCTCCGTTGTCTTTAACATAAAAGACGACATCATTTTCCTTGACAAAGGAGCCTACTTCCACAATGGGGTTGTCCTTTTTTGCTGAATATTTTACTGCATTCGAAATCAGATTGATCCAAACCTGAGTCAGCAAATTTATATCTGCCCATACTGGACGCAGGACTTCCAGCTTAATTTCCATTCTGTTTCTTTTCGGGATATTCATCTCGTTCAAAATATTCCTGACGAGTGATTCAGTATCTATTTTTGATTTTCGCGGTTCTTGTCTGCCCAATTTCGCAAATTCAAGCAAGTCCTTTACCAAATTATTCATTCTATCGGCATTTCGCTGAACAGTATTCAGCACCCGCTTTCCGTCATCACCTAATTTTCCCGCGAAATCTTCCTCAAGGATTTTTGAATATGCGATAATAGACCTTAACGGAGCACGAAGGTCATGTGAAACCGAATAGGAAAATGCCTGAAGTTCCTGATTAAGTGCATGCAGTTGATCATTTTGAGAGGCTATTTCTTCATTCTTAGACTGAATCTCCTTTGTACGCTCATTGACAAGATTATTTAGGGTAGCATTTGACCGTTTTAGCTGCGCTGTCCTGAACTTGTAGGCTGAAAAACCTAAAAACAAAAAGCCAAGAACAACAAGTATCCTGAACCAAATCCTATCCCACACGGGTGGAATGATATCGATTGCCAGAAGAACCTGCGGTTGGCTCCAGACGCCATCTGGCATCTTTGCTCGTACTTTAATACTATGAACGCCTGCAGGCAAGTCGATTAATTCCAAACTTCTACGATTCCCAATATTGTACCAAATCGTGTCTTTTATTGAATACTGGAAGTTGATTTTTTTTGCATGCTTAAAATCTACAACGGTGAATTTTATGCCGATGTCATTTTCTTTCCAGCTTAATCGGAGATTTTTGATCATCGGGAAATTTCGCAGGCTGTCATTTTTCTCGAAGATAATATCCCTGTTATTTACCGTAACGGAAGTAAGTAAAACATCTGGAGTTTTATCCTGCGTCAGTATTTTGTCGCTCTCAAAGAAGTTTAATCCATTTACACCTCCGAAATAAATTTCCCCGCTACCCGATTTAAAATAAGCACCTGTATTAAATTCATTGCTTTGCAGGCCGTCAAAGAAGTCAAAATTCTTAAATCGTTGATCCCTTGGATTAAAAGCCGAAATACCCATATTGGTGCTCAGCCAAAGAATGCCAGCGTTATCCTCCAGAATTCCATACACTACATTGTTTGGTAGACCATGACTGACATCGTAGTTTGAAAATGTGCTGTCTGCGTTAAGCACACTCAACCCTCCCCCCCATGTTCCAATCCAGAGTTTTCCTTGTGAATCCCGATAAAGTGACTTGACAAAAGAAGCTTGCAGCGATCCCTGTGATTGATTATCCGCTTTGAAGTATTTCAATAATTTTCCTTTCCTTGAATACAGCCTCAAGCCATCCTTGCACCCAACCCAAAAATGATCTCCTTCCAACAATAAACACGAGACCTCTTCCTGAAGACTTTTCCCCGGAATGAGTATTGTGGTGCGGGCAGTCCTTCTGTCAAATAAATATATGCCTCGGTTCAGTGTTGCCAGGATCAGGTGTGAATCATCCCACTCACCAAAATCACAAACTGATTTCAATGAAGGTTCCTTCGTGATCAATTTATCATCCGTGTACAGCATAAACCCATTTGAAGTTGCTATCCAGACCTTCTTATTTCGATCCGATACTATCTTGAGGATTCTAAAGAGATCACTGGAAGTGGAGAAGTGTTGAGCTACCTTCGACTTCAGATTGACCACATCCAATCCCCGTGAAGTGCCAATCAACAACGTTGTATCATCTGTTGTACAAATAGTTGAAACATAATTTCCTGAAAGCGGTATTGACGTTCGTTCATTTAAATATGAAAAATTGGTCACGTTGGGATTAAACTTGTTCAAGCCATATCCAAATGTGCCAACCCAGATAACTTCATCTGCTGTCTGAAAGATGACTTTTGCCCGATCTTCTGAAAGGCTATACTCATTAAATTTGTCATGAGACAAAATATATTTAAGTGAATCGTTGCTGTCAAGAACAATCACGTTATTGCTGGCCACCCACAAGTCACCGTTTTTCATTCTTGCAGCTTCAGCAATTAATTTTGCCGGGATATTGATCTTAGCCAAGAGATTCCTTTTTACAGTATATTTAAAAAGGCCGTTTGAGGCTGAAATGTATGCGGTTCCATTTGGCTCAATATCAATATCATAGACACTGTTGTCATTCAACAGGTGCAGCCAATTGTTTTGACCAGGCGTTTTGATGAAGATACCTTTGTTGGTGGCAATCCACAGCCCAAATTCCAGGGATTGATGCGTGCATAAAATTGTTGCATTTTTGAAATCTACGAGATTCGAATCCAAAAAGAACTTTCCCTTCCTTCTATCAAAACTTATCAAGCCCTTGTTGGTTGATAAAAGTGCCGTATGTTTTCCTGTCAGAAAGATATGATTGACCTCGGCATCGCTTAAATCAGTGTCTTCAAAAAAGAAATTATCAAAGCTGTTGCGTTTGTAATTGTAAATACTAATCCCTCCTATCGAACCGATCCAGATGTCACCTAATTGATCCATCTGCAAGTCCAGTATTTGATTGAATTGAATTGCCGTTGGATCGTTCTTTTTACGGTCAAATCTTGAGAATTCCAATCCGTCATACCTATTGAGTCCATCCCGAGTTCCAATCCAAAGAAGTCCGAGTCTATCCTGGACCAAGCACTTGACGTCTGATTGCGACAGGCCCTCATTCACCGATATCCGCTCAAACCTTATATTCTCCTGCCCCAACCCAAGGTTGGCTGTAAGCAACAACAGATTTAAGAGAGTAATCTTGAGGGCTGGGGCTAAGTCAATCACATTCATATTGTATGTGTCACTTATTGGCTGCAGTACTTAGTTCCACTGTGAATTTTGTACCTGCATTTAAGGTACTGTCTACCCATAATTTTCCATTCAGGATTTCGACCGATTTCTTTACAATTGAAAGTCCGAGGCCTGTTCCATTAATGTTTTGAACATTTCCACCTCTGTTAAATGGCTGAAACACTCTTTCCAGATCGTCAGGACTGATGCCGATGCCTTTGTCAATGACATTCAATTCGACTTTCGACCCGGAAATACTTACGTTCAGAAACACCTCCCCTTGTTGAGGAGAGAACTTGATAGCGTTCGTCAGTAAGTTGATGAAAATGCTTCTCAGAATCTTTTCATCACTAATGATGATCAGTGAATCAGCCGGGAAGTTTAAACGAATTTTGTGACTATTTTTTGTGGCCTCGAGAACCTCCTGAATGATGGTCGTTAAAAAACTCCTCAGCTCGACAGGCTTATCTTGCGCCTGAATCTTTCCTGCATTGCTTTTACTGGTGAGGAGAATGTCTTCCAGCAAAGCAGACATGTGATCGGCTTGCGCAAAAATAGTGTCCAGTCTTTCCAGTGCTTCACCTTCTGAGGTGCCCAGGATCTTTTTCAATGCATCCACCTGTAGTTTAATGACTGAAAGAGGTGAACGGAATTCATGTGAGGCAATGGATACGAAACGGTTTTTTATTTCAACGAGATCCTTTTCCTTTTGAATTGCCTTTTGAAGTTCTTCGGTTCGCTCCCTAACTTTTCTCTCAAGCGAAATCCTGTACTCGGTCAGTTCGCTTATATCCTGGCCAATAACCAGGACGCCTACTATTTCCTTATTCAGGTTTCTTCTGCAAGCGGCATTGATAAGGAGGTTTAGCTTTTTAAAATTCTTTGTATTTATAGATAGCTCACAATTTGTTATAACGCTGCCCGATAATGCGTCCGTGATTATTTTTGAAAAAATTTCCTGGCTTTCACCGCTTAAGAGAAATTCAGAAAAATGTTTTGTTAGAGACTCGCTCTTTAAATATCCTGTTACCTCGGTCGTATAGTCATTCCACTCTGTTATGTAACCTATCGTGTCAACAGCGATCACAATAGCGTTCGCTGTTTCAATCAACGAACTTAAATCACTCGTTGCTGCTCTGATTTTCTTTTCATATATCTTTTGCATCGTGATGTCTCGCATTTCAAGCATCACCCGATCGAGATTACCATTTGTGTCATATAGCGGGCTGCAACGGACGTCAAAAAAAACTTCTTTCCCGTCAATCACATAATTGGCTTCAAGGCTGTCAGTCGTTCCAGTATGTCCGGCTTTATGTACGATCGTTTTAACAATTTCTTTCCATTGCAATCGAACGGATTTATGAAGATTGCCACCTATCTGGAGTGGCGGGTGATGTGAGGCTCCAACCAGTTTTGCGATGGTGTTCAAAAATAAAATCTCACCTTCGGTATTGATAATGATTACACCATTTGAAATGTTGTTTACAACATTGAACATACATTTATTCCTCAGGGGACTCTTCGGTTTTTCGAACCACAGACCTGACTACAACGTCCAAGTCCTTTATTGACTCAAAAATCAAATTGAGAACAGCGTTGGTATCCGTTCCACTTTTTTTATGTGACTGAATAATATTCATTAATCCCATGACGCGAGCTAATGGAGCCCTAACTTCATGTGACTGTATCCATGCTATCTCCTTCAGCTTTGCATTCTTGGCTTCAATCTTCTGAATATACTCGGTCTGACTCGTTATATCATGCAAGAAACCAATCAGCTTAATCGGTTTATGGTCCGACCCCCTGATAACAATAAATTTTGAATCCACATATTTCACCTCACCAGTTTTTGTTATAATCCTGTACTTTCCAACAAACTCATCGAGATTAGACACTGCATACTCCAAATCTTTCTTCAGCTTGTCAGCATCGTCCTTGTGTACATGAAGAAAAAATCTTTCGTAGCCTGGCTCAACTTCGCCAGGTTCAAAACCATACAAGCGGAAAGATCCGTCAGACCACTTGCTTATTCCTGTCACAAGATCCGTTTGCCAGCTTCCAAAATTGGCCAAAAGCTCAGCTTGTCTGAGCATCGTTTCACTGGCAAATACTTCATTCAGAAATTTCCGCCTGTCGGCCTCAATTTGTGCTTTTTCCAGAGCATTCGTGATACAAGCAGGCAAGCGTTTTAACCTGTCTTTCAGAATATAATCATCTACTCCTGCCTTAATGCATTGCACCGCAAACTCTTCCGAAACCGCTCCTGTGATCAGGATAAAAGGTGCTGCTAAATTCAATCTTGACTGTATGTCCTTAAATACCTTGAATGCTTCAATCGAATTGAACCTGGGTAAGGAATGATCCGATAGAATTACATCCGGTTTGATCTCGGTTAATGCATTTTCATAATCTTCTCTCTTATTGACTACCATAGACGAAAATGACATTCCTGCTCGTTGTAATTCCCGCTCAATTAAATCAACATCATCAGGTGAATCTTCGAGGATCAAGATTTTTAGGATTTTTTCCATTGTCTAATCAAATCACAATACCAACAGGGGGCGCTAACTAATTTAACCTAACCGCCCATATAATGCAATAAAATGAAGACGACTGGGGCTATGACATAGGAGTAACTCCTATAGTTTCGACTATAAAGGATGCCTTCCGGTCACTTGCAACCCCGATCGCTCCCGATAGCTATCGAGACGGGTCGAACCTGTAGAAAAAAATACCCTACAGTCTGCAAAAAAAGATCCTTAAGTAAAAAGGACCACCGGTATCGGCAGTCCTTAATTATTTCGAGTTTCGAGCGGACAAGAACGCTTGCTCATGAGTTTTCATAAACCGTCCTAGTTGCAAGCAGCTAAATTTTAGAAAAAGTCCATACTCAAGGCTTCTCACCGTTTCTCATATTCTCTAATGCCATTTGTCCTAATTTTGTCCTACTTTCTCAGCTACCTGCACTTGATAAACTGTATCTTGATTATTCAGCAACGCCTCTGAGTTTATTAATTGCAATCTGAGCAGATAAATAATCATACACCGCTTCCAGGTAGTTTGACTGAGCTGTGGATAAAGCGAGCTCTGCATCTGTTAGTTCAAGTCTTGAAGCAATACCACTTTTATACCGATATTGGATTATCGTGTAGCTAAGTTTCGCAGTCTCCTCTACAACCACTGTGCTTTCCAGCCTCAGCAGTGCTTCCCTGCTATTGGATAGTGCGTCATGCACGTCTGCACGGAGTTGCTGTTGACGCTGCTTTAATAAAAGCGATGATTGATTTTTGGCCAATGATGCTTGCCGAACTTTTGCATACGTACTAAAGCCGGTGAATATCGGAACAGAAATTTGCAACCCGACAAAAGAAGATCCTGGATAATGTGCAGTACCGTAGTCAAAATTGTTAGTTTGTGATTGCACCTGATATTGGCCAACGAATGAAATCACTGGTAGATAATATGATGATGCAACTTTCTCTTGTTGTTCATCCAATTCTGTCTGGATGGTGAGCATTCTTAACTCAGGGTTTGTGCTGCGAATTTCGTCATAGACCTGTTCTTCTGTTTTGGAGTCATCTGTTATAAAGAGTTGCAATGAATCTGCGGGTTTAAAATCCGGTAACGAATCCAAACCGATCAATGAACGCAGTTGTAAATTTCCTGTTTCTGATGCATACGAGAGCTTGATCAGGTCTGGTTCAAGGTTCTTTACAGCGGTGAAGGCACGCAATGTATCAACGCGTAAACCTTTGCCCTGAATAAATAACGAACGTGCATCTAGTAAAACTCTTTTATTACGGATGATACTTTCCTGTTTGAGTTTGATCCGTTCATTCAATACCAGCAACATCAGGTATGTAGTACGGATTTCCGAAACAATTTCCGCTCGCTTGGCCTCTGCAGCAGCGATGCTTTGCTTTTGCTGAAGACGTGCACGTTGTACGGACGGTGAAGCCCAGGGAGCAAACAAGGGTTGAACTGCGGTTATGCCGGCTGCAAACTGATCTTCACCACCAAACCTTCCGTAGGAGATTTTATCCTGTTCCGGATTTTCACCAAAACCAAAAAATGCCGGTAACTGAAAATAATGGTTGGCCTGTGCGTTCAGACTTATCGTTGGAAGAAATGCACTTCGGGCAATGACCCGCTGCTGATCCGCCCTTTCAATTTCAAGTTGTGCTGCCTTTAACTCTCTATTGTTGGCATTTGCAAGTGACATCACTTCGGAGAGTGATAAGGTTTGCTGTGTTCTCTGGGAATATGAGTTTATACTGAATAAAGACAGTGAAACAATCAGCGGGTATACTAAATTTAAATTCTTGATGTTCATAAATACTTTCGATTATGCCGTCACCGGCTGATGTTGATTAATAACAGGATGCGGATGTTCGTCTGTTGCTTTCTGTACATGTGGACGAGAGAAGTAAGAATACACCGTTGGAATTACGTACAGCGTGAGCACCCCTGCGAAAATAAGTCCACCAACAACAGCAATGCCTAAGGAGGTACGGCTGCCAGAAGATGTTCCCAGTGATAAAGCAATTGGGAGTGTTCCGAAGATCATCGCCAGTGTTGTCATTAAGATTGGACGGAAACGTGATGCTGCTGCGGCAAGTACTGCTTCTTTCACGCTTAACCCTTCCTCCTTGCGTTGATTGGCAAACTCTACGATAAGAATACCATTTTTGGTGATCAAACCGATGAGCATAATAATCCCGATCTGGCTAAACACATTAATAGACTGATCCGTGATCCACAGGCTGAGCAGTGCACCGGTTATAGCCATGGGTACAGTAAGTAGTATGATAAACGGATCAACAAGACTTTCAAACTGTGCGGCTAACACCAGGTAAATCAGGAGGATGGCAAACACAAACGCGAAGATCAGGCTTGCACTGCTTTCTGTAAAATCACGACTTTGACCACCAAGTTCAGTAGTGAATCCTTGTGGTAAATTTGCTTTTGCAATGCGGTCCATTTCTGCAATCGCTTCTCCCAGACTTACACCTGCTGCAGGTGTAGCGGATATTGTGGCGCTGTATGATTGATTGTACCGGTAGATAGCCGGAGGGCTTATACTTTCCTTCATGCTTACCAGGTTGTCAAGTGACACCATCTCCCCATTCCCTGTCTTCAGAAATAAAGAGTTCAGGTCTGCTGGTGACGAGCGTTCCTTTCGTTCAAGCTGGCCGATCACTTCGTATTGGCGATCATTGTGAATAAAATATCCGTAACGTCTTCCACTCAATGCGAGTTGAAGCGTTCTTCCAATTTCCTGCGTGGATATTCCCAGTTGAGCGGCACGTTGGCGGTCAATGGAAATGCCGATCTCAGGACGATTAATCTTGAAGTCAGGATCCGGGAAACTCAACAACTTACTCTGATACACCTGACCCATGATCTTAGGCATGAGGGCCTTTAAGCTTTCGATATCAGGAGCCTGAATAATGTATTGCAAGGGTTGGGAGCTTGAAAATCCTCCGATTGTTGGTATCTGTATTGGAATTACAATCACATTCCTGAACCGTCCTGATGCGGCAACGAGCTTTTGGTATACCTGTTGCTGCGTCATTCCGCTTTTGCGTTCATGCGGATCTTTCAGAAATATCCATTGAAAGCCGCCATTCACTGGCTGTACGAGCGTACCAACGGATGCAGCAATGCCGGCATACGTTCGGTTCTCATTGAGGTCAGGAATGGAATCTGAAACGTAGATATTAATCTCCTTCATTGTTTGCTCCATGCTCTCGTATGATGTTCCTTCCGGTGCAATAACAGCAAGTCCAACCATCGAGCGATCTTCCAGCGGAGCAAGCTCAGACGGAAGCTTAGGCATAAGCCACCAGGCAATACCAAGCGATGCTACCAATATGACAAAGCCTAACCATCGTACGTTGAAAAATTTGTGAAGAGATCGCTCGTATGCACTGTTCAATCCCTGAAACCACGGTTCTGTTTTCCGGTAAAGCCAACCTTGAGAAGCATTATGCTTCAATAAATACGCGCTCATCATTGGCGAAAGGGTCAGCGCAACAAATGCGGAGATCAATACAGATCCGGCCACGACAATTGCAAACTCACGGAACAGTTTACCGGTGATACCACCCAGAAACAGGATTGGAAGAAATACTGCTGCCAGTGTTACGGTAGTTGAGATAACCGCAAAAAAAATCTCATTCGAACCCTGCCGGGCTGCTGCCACTGGAGACATCCCCTTTTCGATTTTACTATAAATATTTTCAAGCACCACAATAGCATCATCCACAACAAGCCCGATTGCCAGCACAAGCGCGAGCAGGGTCAGCACGTTGATTGAAAAATCAGCCAGGTACATAATGAAGAATGCTGAAATGATGGAGACTGGAATTGCCACCAGCGGGATAAGCGTACTGCGCCAGTCCCGAAGGAAAATAAAAATGATCAGGGCCACCAGCACAAATGCAAGTATCAGGGTCTCTTCTACTTCCGCGAGTGAGTTACGCACTGGTACGGTAAAATCCTTTCCAAGTGATATAATATATTCCGGGGGTGCTGACTTGAGGATTTCATCAAACCTTTTTCGAAACTCATCCACAACAGCCAGTGAGTTTGCCCCGCGCTGGGGCTGAACACCGGTACCTACTCCATAGCGTGCAGTAAGTCCCTCTCCCACGATCATCGCAGTGCGTTCATTCTGTGACGACATCACGGCTGTTCCTATATCTTTGAAACGAACAATAGCACCGTTATTTTCAACGATGATCATGTTGTTAAAATCTTCTTCGGTAACCAGGCGGCCTTCTGTGCGCAACGTCACTTCCGTGTTCTCGCCTTCAATGCGGCCGCTGGGCAAGTCTACGTTTTCACGTTGCAACGCTTCCTGAACATCGGAAGGTGTTAAATTGTATGAAGCAAGCTTAAGCGGATCCATGCGAAGGCGCATCGCACGCTTTCGACCAGCATAGGTGTCTACAAGCCTGACCCCTGGAATTGACTGGAGTTTCTCCTTGATGTTGATGTTAACAAAATCCGTAACGTCTTCAAGACTTCGGGTATCGCTTTGAACGGTAAGGAATACGAGAAAATCATTCGGGCCTGCTTTCTCCACGATGGTGGGTTCTATATCAGAAGGCAGTTGCTGCCTTGACTTGGAAACCTTGTCGCGCACATCATTGGCTGCTGCTTCCAGATCAGCATTGAGGTTAAATTCAACGGTGATGATACTGACCTGCTCGCGCGAAACAGAAGACAAGGCACGAATGCCATTGGCTTCAGCAATAGCTTCCTCCAGCGGTTTTGTGACTTGTGAAGCAATGATGTCAGCACTTGCTCCGGGATACACGGTGGTTACCATGACAATCGGAGAATCAGTTACTGGATATTCTCGTGTACCGAGAAATGTGTATCCAACAATCCCGAAAAGAACAAGCAAGACTGACATCACACCTGCGAGCACGGGCCGGGAAATACTTATTTGGGAAATGGCACTCATGATATTGAATTAAATAATTTATGTGTTGGGATTAATGTATAGAAACAAGGTCAACAGGTGCACCGGGACCAAGACGGAGTAAATTACTGGTAATGACCGTGTCGCCTGGATTAAGGCCGCTTACGATCTCAACTGTTCCTGTACTGCGTTGTCCTATTTGTACGGGAATAGCAGTGGCGGCATTATTTCTGGAAACGAAAACGATATAACCGCCCGGAGACGGAATCAAAGCATTCGATGAGACAGCAAGTGCCGTGGAAGATGTATTCAAGGATAAATTTATCCTGGCGCTTTGTCCAGGTAATAATTTTCCATCCGGGTTTGCTACGACTCCGCGCACCAACAACGTACGCGTGTCAGTGCTCAGGCTTGCTGCTTTGGCAACAATCTTTGTTTTGTATTCACGCTCATCGGCAGGAGTCGTAAAGTGCTCTTCGCTTCCGATGTGAATGGTATTGGTGTATTTTTCGGGAACTGCGAATTCAACTTTCACCACGCTATTATCCTCGAGTTCGGTCAAAACGGTATTGACCGATACGACTGCACCGAGGTGGATGTTGATCATACCAACCTGTCCATCGAACGGTGCGGTGATGCGGGTTTTATCGATCATAACAGCCAACTCACGAATTTGTGCCTGAAGAACATTGAGGTTGGTCGAGGCTTCATCATAATCCTGTTGTGCAACAGCTTCTTTTGCGATGAGGTCCTTTAGCCGGCTCTCATTCAGCACGGCTAACTTTTCTTGTTGTTGCAGCCGTTCAAGCTGAGCCATTAAGTCTGCACGATCCAGTTCAAAAAGGACAGCGCCCTTCTTTACCTTGCTTCCCTCCCTCACATAGATACCGGTGATCTTGCGCGTAAGTTCACTGACCAGGCTGACTTCCTGGTTGGCCAGGATCGTTCCGGTCACAACAAGCTGGTCATTTGATTTTTCAGGATTAACAATCTCTGCATCAACGGGAATTCCATTAAAAGCAGT
>DASTYM010000431.1:0-7343 GCA_035764995.1 Cyclobacteriaceae bacterium
CGATAGCCCTCCCCACATCGTATTTCGGAGGGTAGCAATAACCCCTACATCGAATGAAAATTCGTTAAAGTCAGTCTTTACAAGGACAGTAGGGTTTATTTGGAGGTCAAAACTCACATCGTAAAAATAGCCAGCAGTAAAATTCATGTGGTTCTCCAGTGAGCCTCTGGCCTCATTTATGCCAAAATCAAAGGTTGCTTTTGTGAGGTGGTTAAACCCTACACCGGCATAGTATTTTTCTGCCCGATACATCACCCCAAAGCCAAGGTCGGGGCGGACCTGGGTTTCCTTGCCTTCAATAATTACAGGATCACCTTCCTGGATTGGATTGTATTGTCCTCCATCGATGGTTTGCGAGTAGGCACCAACTTTTATTCCTATGCTAAGCTTGCTCTCTTTAATGCCCAGGTGGTAAGCATACATTGCTTGCACCTCCATATTGTTTTGAGGGCCAAGTTGATCGTGCAATACATAAGCACCAAAGCCACTTTTTAATTTATGGATAGGGGTCGAAAACGTTAAGAGTTGTGAGGTAGGAGCACCACCTCCACCAAAACTTGATTCATATCCCAGCCACTGACTGCGGTGTAATGCTGTAAAGCGCGTAACTCCATCTACTCCTGCTGCTGCAGGTGTTACATAAATCTGATTAAACATGTATTGTGAGAACTGTGCGTCCTGCTGGGCAAAGACTTGACCGGCAGAACCTGCGATCAAAAGGCAAAAAATGATATAAAAACCTTGTCGTAGCATTAAGTCACAAAAAGCAGGATTTAAAGTAAGTGCTTTTTTACGACACTTTCAATGGCCGTGTAATTAAAGTGTAATAAAAAACACCACTTTGTAAAATCCAATGGGTGAATTAGTTATTTGATCCCGTTAGCCTTCTTAATATACAGTTCCAGGGCCCCTGTCATGGAGGGCGCGTTAGGCAATGGAGCCTCAATATCGAGCACTAATCCAGCGTCACGAACTGCCATGGCCGTAGTAGGACCAAACGCGGCAATGCGGGTATTATTTTGCTTGAAATCAGGGAAATTGACAAGTAAGGAGTTTATACCGGATGGGCTAAAAAAAGCCAGCATATCGTAAAACACTTCTTCCAAATCGGAAAGGTTGCTGGCAACCGTATGATACATGATCGCCTCGTTGAAATTGAACCCGTTCTCCTTTAAAAAGTCAGGGATATCATTTTTGCGAATATCCGAGCAGGGGAATAAGTACTTTTCATTCTTATGCTTCTTGAGAATCTCCAGTAGGTCTTGTGTAGTCTTTAATCCGGTAAAAATTTTACGCTTTCGGATCACGATATATTTCTGCAGATAATTTGACGTCTGCTCTGAGATGCAGAAGTACTTCATATCGGCAGGCATTTCTATTTTAAGTTCCTGACAGATGTGGAAGAAGTGATCGACTGCATGCCTGCTGGTGAAAATAACTGCTGAGTGCTGAAGGATCTCAATTTTTTGCTTGCGAAACTCCTTGATCGGTACAGGTTGAACTTCAATAAACGGACGAAAATCAATCTTGAGATTGAATTTTTCCGCGAGTTTTAAATAGGGAGAGTTAGGATCATTGGGGGCCTCTTGCGTAACCAGAATGCTTTTTACTTTACGCACCCTGTCGTTCACTTTTTCACTCATATCGACACGTAGCTGATTCACCTATTCGTTCAGTACCTTAACAATTAACAGAAAGGGTATTATTTCGGTGGCACAAATGTACGAAAATAAATGAAACACAGAGCGCTGTGCGCGATTGGTTAGTTTGAAAAAGAAAAGAATGATCCATCCGAATAAAATCCAACGCGCAAATTGATATAAAAAAAAGTAAAATCCTTTTTGCTGCCCGTGAAGGATATAGTATACAGCGATGACAAGCGCGATTGTTCCAATAGAAATCAGCAATAATCGTGTGAAATTGAAAAAATGAAACCCGGAAATATCACGAATTCCAAAAAGTGATGCCATCAGGTAAATGATAATCATCTTAAGGAACAAGAATCCAAAAATGACAACACTTACCCGAAGCCAGGTAAGCCAACCATCAAGGTATCCGTTCACTTGTAATGCCGGTAGTCCGATGTCTGTAAACTGACCAATCACAATAACAAAAAAACCAAGGATCAAGCTGGTGAAAAAGTAAAACAAAATATTACCACTCGTCAGTCGGTTGTACAACTGATCGTCATCATCATTGTCACGAAGGGAAAATATTTTGGTAACAGAAAAATAATCAGACGATAATCGAGGGTTCAGCCGGATTGTGCTCGTCAGAAAAATTACTAAAATCAAAACGGAGGTAATAACGAAGTCACGAAAGAACGCTCCTTTCCTAAAGGGATAATTTTCAACTTCCTGTTCAGCGCTTACAATTGCTTTTGTCTGAATGGATGTTGCCAGTGCTGACGAATCGATTTTTTGTTTCTGATGAACTCCCAAAAAAAGAGCTGAAGTAGAAACCAAGCTATTCAGGCTATCAATAGACAAAGCCAGATCCGAATGTTGGTCCGCAATCAGTTTACCATTCAAAAAAACGGAGAACGGATTTTCGCCTGAAAGAATGAGATAATCACCTTTATACTTATTCGCATTGACAGAAAAGTAAATCGTGTGAACAATTTCATCCTCGTTGAAAGTGCTGTAGGAGTCATCACTAAAAATTTGCCAGCTTTCTCTCAGGTCTTTTTTCAGCGTAAACTGATCCTGGCTTTTTGCGGCAAATCCGGTGACGAGAAAAACAATAATGAGTAGTGCGCTTCCCTTCATATTCACGCCAAAATTATCAGGATCACTCGATAAAACATTAGTTTTACAATTATTTCAATGGCTGGCATTTATATCCATATTCCCTTTTGTAAACAAGCCTGCCATTATTGCGATTTTCATTTTTCTACCAACCAGGAAACGCGAAAGGAATTCATTCAGTCTGTTGTCAGGGAAGTAAAAATACAGCAAGATTATTTGATGGGTGAGGTAATCCAGACAGTTTACTTTGGGGGTGGAACACCTTCGATGCTTGAGGCCCGCGAGTTGGAGTTGGTACTGGAAGCAATTCGATCATCACAGCAGGTAATGGAAGGGGCTGAGATTACACTCGAAGCTAACCCTGATGATCTAAGCCTTTCGAAGCTCAAAGAGCTTTCATTGTTGGGAATCAACCGACTGAGTATTGGAATTCAGTCGTTTCATGCTGAAATATTAACTTTTCTGAATCGTGCTCATGATGCTAATACAGCTATCATCAGTTTTCAACATGCGCGCGAAATTGGTTTTAAAAATATCAGTATCGATTTGATTTATGGAATGCCAAACGAAACTGAGGATCAATGGAAAGAAGATATCAGGCGAGCAATTTCTCTACAACCCGACCACATTTCCTGCTACGCATTAACAATTGAGCCGAAAACTGTTTTTGGAAAATGGTCTGCAACCGGAAAACTAAAACCTGCCGATGATGAGACAGCTGCCAGGCATTTGGAGATTCTGATGGATGAATTGGAGCAGGCCGGGTTCGAGCATTATGAAATTTCGAATTTTGCGAAGCCTGGATTTCAATCGAGGCATAACAGTAGTTACTGGAAGCAGGAAAAATATTTAGGTGTGGGGCCAAGTGCACATTCGTACAACGGAAGCAGCCGGCAGTTTAACATCCGGAACAACAACCTGTACATTCGCTCCCTTAAAAATGACGTGATTCCATTTGAACGCGAAGAACTGTCCCAGGAAGATTTAATAAACGAATTTATTCTCACCACACTTCGAACCAATTGGGGTACTGATCTAAAAAAAATCAAACAGGATTTCGGGTATGATCTGTTGAATAAAAACACTGACTATCTTTCGAAAATTTTCAACAGCGAGTTGGCCGTTTTGGAGAATGGTGTGTTGCGACTAACCCGTAAAGGAAAATTATTGGCCGATAAAATTTCTTCTGATTTATTTGTTGTGAACGAATGATTATTCACCTGACATATAATAACAAAAAATATAACGCGAACCTGTCGGCTCCGTTGGATATTTCGTTACCACTGAATGAAGGAAACAACAACCCCAATTGCTACTGGGCAGAGCCTGTGAAATTTGAAACGATCTCGGCTGGAAATTTTATTGGAAGTGTGAAGGCAGGCGGAAATGTGAATTATCAAAAACTAACCTTTGCACCCCACGGAAACGGAACGCACACCGAATGTTTTGGTCATCTTTCCGCTGATGAGGCTGCAACGATTAACAAGTCTCTAACCAATTTTCATTTTATTGCTGAGGTAATTTCTGTTACACCGGAAAAATCAAGTAATGGAGATTTAGTCATCACCCTTGATCAGGTGAAAGGGAAAATCAAACACCCGCAAGCACAGGCTCTTGTGATTCGGACGCTTCCTAACACCGATTCAAAAAAAACACAACAGTATTCGGGCACGAACCCACCGTATCTGGAAGCTGCTGTTAACGAATACCTGGCCAAAAATGGCGTCCTGCATCTGCTCGTAGACTTGCCCAGCCTGGATCGCGAAGTGGATGGAGGGAAGTTGCTGGCCCATAAGTCTTTCTGGAATTTTGATCAGAACGTCCGCAAAGGTGCAACCATTACCGAGCTCATTTTTGTAGAGAATTCCATTCCGGACGACCTCTTTTTATTGAACCTTCAGATCACCAGCCTGGAGATGGACGCAAGCCCAAGCAAACCGGTATTGTATAAGCTCGCAGAAGTTTTGTAATTTTTCAGCTATTATTTTTGATGAGACCTACCGAAGAAAAGAAAGTATATATGCTTTTAAAGTCTGTGATCTTCCATTATCATGGACTAGACGAAGCTGAACGCAAAGATCTGGAAAAGACTGCTGAGGAATTAACAGCAGCAGATGAATATAAGTGGGCTCTCGATTTTATCGCGAAAGATTACATCACTGCTTTTGAACGCGCCCGCGAATACCTGAACGACATCATTGCCGACTATCCTAAAGACAAACGGATTGAGCTCATCAATATGGTGTGGCAAGCTAACAACCTGAAAGGCTACGTAACCGAAATGGAAGCAACTGCGATGCTTAAGCTTGCCAAAGACTGGAATGTGCAGAAAGAATTGATCGAATTGGTATTAAAATAATGTGTAGGGGCGCAAGATCTTGCGTCCCTACACATTTACAGACTCATCATGTCTTTGAACTTGGCGGCTTGTCTGCGGCTAACTTCAACTTTATCGCCACCTTTTAATTTTACCATCAGTCCACCATTGAACCATTGTTCAATCCCTTCCACCCAACTCAGGTTAATGATGTGCTTACGGCTGGCGCGAAAGAAAGCGCGCTCATCTAATTTTTCATCCAACGCATTCAACGACTTGTGAATCATCGGACGGTTTGAGTCAAAGTAAACTTTGATATAATTTCCGTCTGACTCAAACATGCGAACATTGGTTAAGCTAACAAACCAGCAACGGTCACCATCTTTCACAAACACCTGGTCGTTGAGTCCAAGCTTTTTATCGGGGTTGCGTGCAGCGATGGCTTTGCTCCGTTCTTTCTCTACAATCTTGGCTACTGTTTCGGACAGTCGTTCTGCCTGAATTGGTTTTAGTAAATAATCCAACGCGTTTACTTCAAACGCTTTCAATGCAAACTCATCATACGCAGTTGTGAATACTACAACCGGAACCGAGTCTAACTCCTCTAATAACTGGAATCCAGTTTTACCTGGCATTTGAATATCCAGAAAAAGTAAATCGGGATTTAAATCATTTGTCATTTGAATGGCTTCCTCTGCATTCATCGCCTCTCCTACTACTTCAATGCCGGGGTGGTCTTCCAATAATTTTATTAATTCTTTTCTTGCGAGGCGCTCATCATCTACTATCAATGCTTTCATCTTTATGTTGTTTAAGATTTATCGTTTGGAATGCGAACTTTTCATTTCGCCTGAGGTATTATTATTTCTGTGAGTACAAAATTATTATTTTCATTTACAATGCGGAAAGATGCGTCATCACCGTATAAAAGTTTTAAACGGTGTTTGGTGTTGGCTATGCCGGTTCCGCCAGATTTCGTTCTTTTCGCACCATTGACCATGTGCCCGCTGTTTCGGATCTGAATTTTTAAGCGATTTTTCTCAACCTGGGTTTTTACCTGAATAATACCTCCTTGTGTAAGTTTTGAAACCCCGTGTTTAATGCCATTTTCAACCAGCGTTTGAATCATAAAGGGCGGCACCAGAAAACTGTTTGACCCTGGCTGAATTTCGATTTCCGTTTTCAGTCGCTCTTCAAAACGAATGCTCTCCAGGCCAAGGTAGTCGTTCACAATTTTCATTTCATCATCAAACTTGGTAAGACCTTTTTTCTCAAAGGTTAGTGAATTACGCAAAATATTAGAGAGCTGATTGATAGCCTGTTTCGACTTCATCGGATTCTCATCTACCAACGCACGAATACTATTGAGCGCATTAAATATAAAGTGTGGGTTCAGCTGATTTTTTAGATTATTGAGTTCAAACTCAATCATGGAAGCTTCATATTTCAATGATTTGTTGTAGCGCTCAATGTAGTGATAGGTGAAATAAAATAACGTCCACACGAACATGAGAAATACATACCAGAGACTAAAACCTAAAATCTCTTTTGGATCGAGCGCCAGGCGTTGAACGTTCACTACGTCTAAAACAACACTTGGTGGTACGCGCAAAAAATAAATTGCAAAGCCCATCGCGAAAACGCTCGCGAGCACCCGGGGAATCATTTTGGGAATGCTCAGATTAAGCCACTTTAACTTATTGACAACAAATCTGAACACATGCGTGACACCAAAACAGAGCAGCGCTTCAATAATGAAAAAAATAACTCTTCGGGTTGGGATATCTTTTTCAATGCTGTAAACAATGATCTGAAGCAACGCATAACTTGTCCAGATAAGAATCTGCAAGGTCCAGTATAGTCGCTTTTTGTAACTAATCATAATGTGCTGCAAAGTTACAACTGTCTGAACTATGATTGGTCTGATTTATATGATTGGCATGATAAACCGAGTCAAGAAAATCATGTTAATCATTATAATCAGCTAAATCACAGTCAGATCACAGTCAAAACCACTTAAACTGAATGAGATAAAAGAAGAGCAATCCGGTGGTGATAATCAATATCCATGAAAGTGTTACCAACGGTTTTTTATAGGCAATCAATTTGGGTTCCTGTGTCAACGCGTTTACAACAAACGATAGTCCTGCAACAGTGTAAAGCGTAAATTCCAGATAATCGTGAATGGTCAATTGGTAAATCCCAAAGCAAACAAAGATAAGCCCGAAAAGATATTGTCGTGTTACTGAATTCATTCAGCTATTAATTTAATTCTGCTT
>DASTYM010000432.1:0-2230 GCA_035764995.1 Cyclobacteriaceae bacterium
TGCAAACTGGTCAAAGTTTCACTTATGAGTTTAATATTTATGGAGAAGGTAATATCTCCGGTATCGAAAAGCCTATCACCTTTAAAGATGGAAGTTTTGATTTTTACGAGCCCAACGTTCGACAAAGCATCAGTCGCGAAAACAATCGGGTGACCGGAAATAAATCATTTAGCTATTTCATGATTCCGAAAGAGCCCGGTGAATACAGGCTCCACGATTTTGTGTATTGGGTATTTTTCAACCCCTCTACAATGGTGTATGACACCCTAAAGGCCCAGTCGGCCGTGGTCGTGCGGGGCGAAAGTCTGAAAAATGAAGCTATTGAGTCTGCTGATGCTAGTTCTTTCTATGATAAGGTAAACACTACCGACAATACCCTGCACACCATGTCTGATAACGGGTGGATCAAAATAGCCCTCAATATTTTTATTTTGGTCATGTTAGCCGGATCGGCTTATCTTGTATTCAAAAAGGCTTAAAGACACAAGTATTAAGACGTAAGACTCTTATCTTGCTACTGAAGTCTCAATACTAATGTCTTAATGCTTAAGTCTACTTGATGAACTCCTACGGCACTCTTTTTCGCATCACAACTTTTGGTGAATCTCATGGCCCAGCTATTGGAGTGATTGTAGATGGCTGCCCTGCAGGCTTGGAAATTGATGAAGCCTTCATCCAGGCTGACCTCGACAGGAGAAAGCCAGGCCAGTCAAAAATCACGACCCAGCGAAAGGAAGAAGACACTTTTAAAATCTTATCGGGAGTATTTGAAGGGAAGTCTACCGGGGCACCCATTGCCATCGTCATTGAAAACAGTGACCAGCGAAGTAAAGATTACAGTCATCTCGAAAATACGTTTCGGCCTTCACATGCTGATTATACTTACGAGGCAAAATATGGCTTACGCGATCATCGCGGTGGCGGAAGAAGTTCTGCGCGAGAAACGGCTGCACGTGTTGCCGCTGGTGCAATTGCAAAATTGCTCCTCAAAAAGAGTGGGGTTGATATTCGCGCCTATGTCTCACAAGTTGGCGAACTGAAGGCTCCGCATTACACACAACTTGATTTGAGTAATACTGAGAGCAATATCGTTCGTTGTCCGGATCCAGCTGTTGCAGAAAAGATGATTGCATTGATTGATCAGGTGCGTTTAAAGCGCGATACAATTGGTGGAGTTGTTACATGCGTGATCACCAATACACCCGTTGGATTAGGTGAGCCCGTATTTGATAAACTTCATGCCGAATTAGGAAAAGCCATGCTCAGCATCAATGCCGTGAAAGGTTTCGAATATGGAAGTGGCTTTGATGGCGTGAAACTTCACGGCTCTGAGCACAACGATGAGTTTTATAAGGAAGGCGATAAAATAAAAACAAGAACAAATCACTCAGGCGGTATACAAGGTGGCATCAGCAATGGTGAGGATATTTATTTCAACGTTGCCTTTAAGCCAGTTGCCACCATCATGCAGGATCAGCAAAGTGTAGATAAAGACGGAAATGAAGTTACGGTTTCCGGAAAGGGCCGTCATGATCCGTGTGTAGTGCCACGTGCTGTTCCCATTGTTGAATCAATGGCCGCACTGGTACTGGCTGATTTCCTGCTCCGCGCCAAGCTTTCAAAGCTATAAATGAGAAGTGCTTTAAAAATCCCCCTACTCCTGCTGATCAGTCTCACGGTTGAGGCTCAGGTTTTTACGGTTGAAACTGTTCCCAACACCAAGTTGGTCAATAACAGCTACGTAAGTGATCCAACACATATTTTAAATGATACCACGGTTGCACGCATCAACCAACTGCTGGATAGCCTGGAAGCAAAGGCAACTGCACAAGTAGCCGTAGTCATGTTACCCTCTATCGGTGAAGCAGACCGTTTTGAATTTGCTCAGCGGTTATTTGAACACTGGAGAATTGGTCAGGCCGAAAAAGATAACGGGTTATTAATTTTATTCATTCTCGATCAACGCAACATCCGGTTTCATACAGGTTTTGGCTTAGAGGGACTTCTAAGCGATGCGCGATGCAAACAAATTCAACAACAATTCATGGTGCCCTCTTTCAAAGAGGGCGATTATAATAAAGGAATGCTTCTCGGAATTGAAAAAGTAGCAACCCTTTTAACAACTCCGGAAGCTGTCGATGAAATTTTTGTTGAAGAAAAGTCACTTGAAGACAAATATTTATTGATCGGATTTGGTGTCGCCTACGGCTTATACGTGTTAATTGCGTTT
>DASTYM010000433.1:0-2228 GCA_035764995.1 Cyclobacteriaceae bacterium
CATAAAGTATTTACTCTTAATACTCGTTACCGGTCTCCGGTTACCGGTCACCGGCAAACCGGTAACTGGCGACTGGCAACCGGCAATCAATCTGCCATCCTGACCTAAAAACCAGCCAAAAACCTGCCAAAAGACCTAGAATAGAGTCATTTTATTAGAAATTTTGTCGTAATTCGCGTCTCTTTTCCCCATGGCACAATTCGTGTCATCCGGGATACGAATCTTGTTAAACC
The DNA here is from genome assembly GCA_035764995.1 of Cyclobacteriaceae bacterium. Taxonomy (GTDB): domain Bacteria; phylum Bacteroidota; class Bacteroidia; order Cytophagales; family Cyclobacteriaceae; genus UBA2336. The sequence goes on from DASTYM010000433.1 coordinate 234, forward strand.
TTTAAAATTTCAATTGTATATGGCGAAAATCAATTTCAAACCAAACGAGGACAGAGTTCTGGTTCAACCGGCTCCAGCCGAAGAAAAGACTTCTTCTGGAATCATCATTCCTGACACGGCTAAAGAAAAGCCGCAAAGAGGTAAGGTTGTTGCCGTTGGCGATGGTCTTGAAGACAAGCCCGTAACCGTAAAGGTGGGCGATAACATCCTGTACGGAAAGTATTCCGGTACTGAAATCACGATCGATGGTAACGACTATTTGATCATGCGTAACTCCGATATTTTCGGAACAATCTAATCTGTAATCATAATTAACTCTTAATAAACATGGCTAAAGAAATTACATTCGATACATCAGCCCGCGACAGACTCAAGAAAGGTGTTGATAAACTGGCTGATGCCGTTAAAGTTACCCTCGGACCAAAAGGCCGTAACGTAATCCTCGATAAAAAATTTGGTGCCCCTTCCATCACGAAGGACGGTGTTTCAGTAGCAAAAGAAATTGAATTGAAAGATGCTATCGAAAACATGGGCGCTCAATTGGTAAAAGAAGTTGCTTCTAAAACTGCTGACGCAGCCGGTGATGGTACTACTACTGCTACCGTTCTTGCGCAATCAATCTTCGCACACGGAATTAAGAACGTTGCCGCTGGCGCGAACCCAATGGATCTGAAGCGTGGAATTGACAAAGCTGTTATTGCGGTTGTTGAAAACCTGAAGAGCCAGTCAAAAGGTATCAAAGGAACAAACGAGATCGAACAAATTGCTACGATCTCAGCTAACAGCGACACTGAAATTGGTCAGATGATTGCTCAGGCAATGGAAAAAGTTGGTAAAGATGGTGTGATCACTGTTGAAGAAGCAAAAGGAACGGAAACTGAAGTGAAGACTGTAGAAGGTATGCAGTTCGATCGCGGTTACCTCTCCCCTTACTTCGTGACCAACACGGAGAAAATGGAAGCTGAATTAGATACTCCATACATCCTGATCTACGATAAGAAAGTTTCTTCAATGAAGGAGCTTCTTCCAATCCTTGAAGCAACTGCACAAACCGGTAAGCCTTTGGTGATCATCGCTGAAGAAGTTGAAGGTGAAGCATTGGCTACACTGGTTGTGAACAAGATCCGTGGTGCATTAAGAGTAGCAGCTGTTAAGGCTCCTGGTTTTGGTGACCGCAGAAAAGCAATGTTGGAGGATATCGCGATTCTCACAGGAGGCAAAGTGATCTCTGAAGAGACTGGTATGAAACTGGAAGACGCGAAGCTTGAGTACTTAGGCCGCGCTGAAAAAGTGAACATCGACAAAGACAATACTACCATCGTTAACGGTGCCGGTAAGAAGTCTGAAATCAATGGCCGCGTTGCTCAAATCAAAGCGCAAATCGAAACAACAACTTCTGACTACGATAAAGAAAAGTTACAAGAGCGTCTTGCAAAACTTTCTGGTGGTGTGGCAATCCTGTACATCGGTGCTGCTACTGAAGTTGAAATGAAAGAAAAGAAGGACCGCGTTGACGATGCATTGCACGCAACACGCGCTGCTGTTCAGGAAGGTATCATCCCTGGTGGTGGTGTAGCATATATCCGCGCAAGCGACTCCTTGAAAGATGTGAAGGCTGACAACGATGATCAGGCAACCGGTGTGAACATTGTTCGCCTGGCGCTTGAAGCCCCTTTGAGAACAATCGTAGAAAATGCTGGTCAGGAAGGTTCTGTTATCGTAAACAAAGTTCGCGATGGCAAGAAAGACTTTGGATACAATGCAAGCGAGAACAAGTTCGAAAACTTCTTCGCTGCCGGTATCATCGATCCTACGAAAGTAGCTCGTCTGGCACTTGAAAATGCCGCTTCTATCGCTGGACTTCTGTTAACTACTGAAGCTGTAGTATCAGAAATTCCTGAAGAGAAGCCAGAGCCTGCTATGCCACACGGTGGCGGCATGGGCGGAATGATGTAATTCGACACGTTCATTTATAAAGAAAAGCCTCATCGATAC
>DASTYM010000434.1:0-2536 GCA_035764995.1 Cyclobacteriaceae bacterium
CCAGATCAAAATCGTTTTGTGCGAAGCGATCAATACAGTTTTGTACAGCAAGGCATTCCTGCTTTGAATATTAAATATGGAGATAAGACAGAGGAGCCGGGTAAGAAATTAACAGAAAAGGTTAAAGTGTGGAGAGCAGCGATTTATCACCAGCCCCAGGATGAATACTCAGAAGCTAATTTTGACTTTAACGCAGCTAAGAAATATGTTCAACTTTGCTTCTTGATTGGCTACCAGGTTTCCCAGGATAAAAAACGTCCTACCTGGAATCAAGGCGATTTGTTCGGAAAGAAATTTGGAGGCCAAAAATAAACCTTGCAACAGTAAATGGGGCGAATAGAAAAAGTAGTCAGCGGAAACAATGAAGTTATCATCGTTGACTACTCAGACTGTAAGGAGGATCAGATGGTCGCCCTTGTTACAGAAGTCAGGAAACAAGTGTTTGCAGGCGATAAGCAGGTTTGTATTCTCTCTATCTTTAATGATAAAAGTTACGCTACGCCTAAATTTATGAGGCAGGTAGAAGGTGAAACGGAGAATGCACGTCATTTGGTTAAGAAACAAGCTGTGACTGGTTTGAACGATACCAAGAAGATGATTTTAAAAGGGTATAACTTTTTGTTTCAAAAAAATATACCTGCGTTTAATACGAAAGAAGAGGCTTTAGAATTTCTTCTTGATGATTCAACCACCGACTCAATTGATTTGAGATAAAGGCTTAAAGCTATAAGACATGCAAAAAGTCAAAGCGGCTCTTCTTTCTTTTGGAATGTCCGGAAGAGTCTTTCATGCTCCATTCATTAGCCTGCATCCTGGATTTGAATTGGCAGGCGCCTGGGAGCGATCTAAAAAAGATATTGAGAATCATTATCCTTCAGCGAAAAGCTACACTTCATTTGAGTCGCTTCTGGAGGATAGTTCGGTAGACCTGGTTGTTGTAAATACACCCACGTATACGCATTTCGATTATGCTAAAAAATCACTCTTAGCCAACAAGCATGTTGTTGTTGAAAAAGCTTTTACCACCACCGTAGTTGAAGCAAAGGAGTTGAAAGCACTTGCAGAAGAGAAAGGTAAAATGCTGTCCGTCTTTCAAAACAGGAGATGGGATAGCGACTTTAAGACAGTTCAGCACGTTATTAAAGAGGGTATTCTTGGTGATCTGAAAGAAGTTTCCTTTTCATACGATCGCTTCAATCCTGTATTAAGCCCCAAACTGCACAAGGAAACGCCTGGCCCTGGAGCAGGTGTGGTATATGATCTCGCCCCGCATATTATGGACCAGGCATTGATATTATTCGGGATGCCTACTCATGTCTTCGCTGATATTCACGTGATGCGCCAAACATCGCAAGTTGAAGACTATTTTGAAATTCTATTGTACTATCCCGCGATGCGTGTACGGTTAAGAGCGACATATTTTGCGAGAGAGCCTGTACCATCCTATATCGTGCATGGATCCAAAGGATCATTTTTAAAGACCCGTGCTGATGTTCAGGAAGCAATGCTTCAACTGGGAAAGAAACCAGTCGGACCGGATTGGGGGAAAGAGCCTGAATCTGAGCAGGGACTTCTGCATACAGAAGTTGATGGAAAAATAATCCGTGAAAGCGTAAAAACATTGCAGGGTAACTACCTCGATTATTATGATGGTGTTTACAAAGCAATAGCGAATAGTCAAAAGCCTCCTGTGACTGCTGATGAAGGGGTACTAGTGATGCGCATAATTGAGGCCGCATTCAAAAGTTATAGAGAGAAGAAAGTCATTGATTTCAACAACTAAGATGAATCGCCATGAAAGCAATTTTTAAACTCTGCTGTTTGGTTTTTGCCCTAAACCTTCCGCTTCAGGCGCAACAAAAGTATACCATCGAAAATTGTGTGAATGAATTTGATAAATCTAAAATTGACTCGACTACAGCAGGCTATCAATACTGGTTTGCCGATAAGAAATTTCTGGCGGATTCACGCACCTTGAAATTAAGTGTTGTCGATGTGGGAAAGGCAACCCATGCGCCACATCAACACCCGGAAGATGAATTTTTCTTTATACTGGAGGGTAAGGCTGAATTTTTTCTCGATGGAAAAACTAAAGTGGTTGGCCCCTATACCAGTTTATATTGCCCCTCTAATGTTATGCATGGGATCAAGAATGCAGGCGATACACAGTTAAAATACCTGGTGATTAAAAAGTACGAACAACCCAAACCAGAGAAATAATCGTGATAGTGACGAATTGATCCGATAAATCATCTTTGCGTCTTCGCGGTAAAACATAAGTATTTCTTCCCAAAAGGGTAAATGTTATGTTTAAACCGCAAGGGCGCTGAGTCGCAAAGTTTGAACCGTAATAATTTCTTATTTTAATTTCTTTGTAACAAATTCAGTATTAGTTAGTCTATAGGCTTTAACTGCTTGATATGTTTCGAAGAATTATCCAATCTTTCTTTTTAGCCTTTCAAAATATCCGATCCAACTTCTTTCACACCTTCCTTTCGGTTTTGGGAATTGTGATCGGAGTTGGGGCATTGGTCTC
>DASTYM010000435.1:0-8701 GCA_035764995.1 Cyclobacteriaceae bacterium
CATTTTCGCAGCTTCTACTTTCACGCGTTGCATGTATTCAACAACCGAATTTGAAGTTGCTTTTTTAAATCTGCGCTCGAGGTTTCTGCGGCTGAGGGCAACCATGGAAGCGAGTTGATCAACGGTGATTTTATCCTGGAAATTCTTTTCAATGAAATCCTGTGCTTTTTTCACCGAGTCATCGGCATGGTCTTTCTGACCCTGGAAGATTACAAACGAAAGTTGATCCTGGCGCTCAATGCTGATGGCAAAAACTTTCGCTGAAAGAATTGCCATTTCACGGCCGGCAAATTTTTCGATCAGGTGTAAAATCAGGTTGGTGTAGGAGAATGCTCCACCACTGGTATAGATGCCGTGTTCGTCTGTTACAATTCTTTCGGTTACCAGGTCCACTTCAGGAAACATTTTCCTAAAACCATCTTCAGCCAGCCAGTGAGTGGCGCATTTTTTTCCATTGATCAGTCCGGTTGCAGCAAGTAAAAACGCACCCAAACATAAGCTCGCGATCTCCGCTCCTTTTTTATATTGATCAATCATCCAGGGAATGAAATCCTTATTGTCTTCAATGGCTTGTTGAAGATCACCATCAATGGCGGGTATAATAATGAGGTCGGTTTTCTTGATGTCTTTTATTAATTGAGGGGCATGCGCTATAAAAGCACCACCACACAACGGTGTTTCATGCGTAAGTCCCACCAATTCTACTTTAAAAATCGGAGGCGCTCCTTTAGCCGCAAGAAACTGGTTCACCTGCGTTAACAACTGGCGAGAGCCTTCAAGACTTCCAAGAACAGCCTTTTTTGGGACTAAGATCGAAATGTGTTTCATACGAATAATAAGTTTAATGTCCTTCCCGGCCTTAGTGCCGTGATCTCACTCGTGCGCATTGGCATTCCCACCTGATTGCAATTGGGTGGGATGTCGACACCAGGGCCGGCAACACAACAAATCTACACCACTCCCATGTCGCAATCAACCCCTCAATATGCCGTATATACACCCCTTTTCTGAAGCCATTTGCCCCTACGTTTGTCATGACAACGCGCACTATGGAAGTCTACAAGTTGAAACAGGATATGAAGGTTTTTTGCGTACAGGCTAAGTCATTTCCCAACGATATCGGGAAAGCTTTTGGTACCCTGATCAATTTGTTGCCCACTACGGAGGGTCGCACTTTCTTCGGGGTATCCTACCAGGCCAAAAATCACGATATGATTTACAACGCTGCCGTGCTGGAAGCTTTTGAAGGAGAAGGAAAAAAGTACGGCTGCGAAACTTTCACTATTAAAAAAGGAGAATACCTCGCAGAGATGCTGAAAGGTTGGAAGAAAGATGAAACCAGCATCGGACAAACTTTTAAAAAAATGTCGGATGTGAGAACAGATACTGTGTTTCCGTGTGTGGAGTGGTATCAGGGAGAGGATGTATTGTGTATGGTGAGGATTGATAAAAAGCTTTCAACTAAAAAAACGGGGTATGAGAAAAGTAATACTTGAAGCTTCTATGTCCCTCGATGGTTTTAGCGCGGGGTCAAATATCAATGCAAAGCAACCTTTGGGAGAAAATGGTGAACAACTTCATGATTGGATGTTTGGATTGAAAACAGATGCAGATGTAAAAATTGTTCAAGAGATAAAAGAATATTCAGGTGCCGTTATCGTAGGCGGAAAAACTTATCATGATGCCATTGATATAGCGTGGGGCGGAGTTACTCCGTTTAAAGTGCCTGCTTTTGTAATCACGCATCGTGTTCCAAAAGAAGGAAAGCTAGGGTTCACGTTTGTTTCAGATGGAATCGAGCGTGCACTCTTGCAGGCGCGGGCTGCTGCAGGTGACAAAAATGTCTGGGTCATGGGTGGGGCAAACACGATTCAACAATTCGTCAACGCCCGGTTATTTGATGAATTGCGCGTTCATATTGCTCCTGTTTTGTTAGGAGGAGGTACGCGATTATTTGACCAGATTGAATCGGGGAAAATTGATATGGAAACGAAAGAGGTCATCAAAACTCCAGGTGCCATTCACCTGAAATTTTATCCAACGAACTAATAGCGCGTCAATAACCTTGAAAAAATTATCATAAATTGAATACACCAGAATTTAAATAGCACATAAACCCACTCAACCGTTATGAATATTCTCGTCACCATTCTTCTTGTCATTGTTGGCATCATTGCCTTGCTGCTCATCCTCGGTTTGTTCGTGAGAAAAGGATACTTCATTGAACGCTCCGTGCTCATCAATAAATCCAGGCAGGAAGTTTTCGATTATGTGAAGATTATGAAAAATCAGGATCTCTTCAGCAAATGGGTAATGAAAGACCCCAACATGAAAAAAGATTTCCGCGGAACCGATGGCACGGAGGGATTTGTATACGCCTGGAACAGCGTGAACAACCAGGCCGGAGAAGGCGAAATGGAAATTAAAAAGATAACCGGCCAGGAACGCATCGACATGGAGATCCGTTTCGTGCGCCCTATGAAAGGAGTTTCTGATGCTGCGTTCGTGCTAGAGAGCAACGGAAATCAAACCAACACCAAGTGGTCATTTAAAAGTGAAATGAAATACCCCCTGAATGTGATGATGCTGTTCATGAACTTTGAAAATATGTTGGGCAAGGATATGGATGAAAGCCTGGCGATGCTAAAAAATAATTTGGAGAAATAAACCATGGCTAAACTAAGCGTATTTAATTTTATTTCCCTTGATGGCTACTACAAAGACGCCAACAACAGCACCGACTGGCATCAGCATGGTGGAAAAGAAGAGGGCGAATTCTCCGAACAAGGTGCGCAATCAGGAAGCATCTTGCTGTTCGGTCGTGTCACTTACGAAATGATGGAGAGCTTCTGGCCAACACCAATGGCATACGAAATGTTTGCGAAGGTGGCCGATGGAATGAATAAATCGGAGAAAATTGTTTTCTCTAAAAAAAAGAAGAAAGCCGATTGGACCAACACGAAAATCATCAACAGCAATATCGTTGAAGAGGTCAAGAAGCTGAAGAAGGGAAAGAAACACATGACCATCCTGGGCAGCGGAAGCATTGTAACACAACTGGCGGAAGAGGGTCTGATCGACACTTACATGTTCATGGTTGATCCGATTGCGATCGGAAAAGGTACTTCTATTTTCAAAGGATTAAAGCGACAGCTCAATTTGAAACTGATCAGTTCACGACCATTCAAAAGTGGCGTGGTGTTAAATCAATATGAACCTCAGTAATAGAACTAAAAAGACTCTATGAAAAAATCAATGAAAGGCCCCGCTACCGTTGACCAATACATGGCCGACCTTCCTGAAAAAGAAAGAGAAGTATTGTCTAACATTCGCAAGACAATCAAGGCAACTGCTCCAAAAGCTGAAGAGGCCATCAGTTACGGAATGCCAGGGTACAAATATCACGGCATGCTGGTGTACTTCGCAGCTTTTAAAAATCATCTAAGTTTTTTCCCGGGTTCGTCTATGATAGACCAATTCGGAGAAGAAGTACAGAAGTACAAGACTTCCAAAGGCACGCTGCAATTCACTGTTGATAAACCCATTACTACATCACTCGTGAAGAAAATTGTGAAAGCAAGAATGAAGCAGAACGAAGCCAATGCCCTTGCGAAGCAATTGAAGAAGTCGACATCAAAAAAAACGACAAGAGCGAAAAGCCAATAACCTTCGTACTTCAAAAATTTCAGTCCGTTTGGTGCAATTGCCTGTTGGTACCGAAGTAGTACTGATCACTTCTTTTTGACAGAAATTAAAGTTTTAACAAAGACACTCAACCAAATCAACGAATCGTATGAACACATTAAAAAGTATTGGAGCTGTTGTTGCGGGATTTCTTATCGTAGGAATCTTTTCAACTGTGACAGACACCATCTTAGAAAAAGCAGGAATCTTTCCTCCACCGACAGACGGCCTGTTTGTGACCTGGATGCTTGCATTAGCGTTGGCGTACAGAACTGTTTACACCATCGCAGGCGGCTACGTAACTGCAGCCCTTGCTCCTGCAAATCCATCAAAGCACGTCATGATTCTCGGAATCATCGGAACTGTCATGGGTTGCATTGGAATTTATGTTGGCTTTGTCCAATTCAAACTGTCTCCACTATGGTACCCGGTTGCCTTAGCGGTTTTAGCCTACCCTTCAGTTTGGTTCGGTGGAAAATTAAAAACCCGTTGATATTCAAATCTCAATACTCAATACTCAGTACTCAATACTCAGTACTAAATACTAATTCAATGGCAACAATCAAACAAAAAATATCTCCCTTCCTCTGGTTCGATAACCAATCCTCTGAAGCAGCAAAGTTTTACTGCTCGCTCTTTAATAATTCAAAAATCCTGCAAGACACACCCATGGTCGTAACTTTTGAGCTTGAAGGGCAAAAGTTCATGGCGCTCAATGGCGGGCCACAATTCAAATTCAATGAAGCGATTTCGCTTTTTGTAGATTGTGAAGATCAGAAAGAAGTAGATCATTTCTGGTACAAGCTTATCGCAGATGGTGGTGAGGAATCGATGTGTGGGTGGTTAAAGGACAAATATGGCTTATCGTGGCAAATCGTTCCGCGTGCACTCATGGAATTGATGAGTGATCAAGATCGAACGAAAGCACAGCGCGTGATGCAGGCCATGCTCAAGATGCGAAAAATTGATGTTCAACAATTAAAAGATGCTTATAATCAAAACTGAAAAGTTATGCTCAAGCAAAAGATAAATCCATTTTTGTGGTTCGACAGCGAGGCTGAAGATGCTGCAAAGTTTTATGTTTCTGTTTTTTCGAAGCGGAAAGGCGCAACAAAAAAATCAAAGATCGAAAGCATTTCCAGGTATCCGATTGACAGCGCACAGATAGGAAAACCAAAAGGTTCTGTTATGGTGGTGTGCTTCACACTGGAGGGCCAGGAATTCGTGGCCATTAATGCCGGTCCCTTATTCAAATTTAATGAGGCCATTTCACTGTCCATCAATTGCAAAACACAAGCTGAAGTCGATTATTTTTGGGAAAAGCTTATTGCGGGAGGAGGAGAAGAGAGTATGTGCGGATGGTTAAAAGATAAATATGGTCTGTCGTGGCAGGTTTCGCCTGTTGCTGTGAGCAAAATGACGAGCGACAAAAATGTCAAAAAGGCCAGCAGGGCGATGGACGCCATGATGAAAATGCGAAAGATCGACATCGCAACCATTAAGAAAGCTTATAATCAGAAATAATGCCCTTAAAAAAAGCTAACGAAGATTTTCTTTCAGCGCTCGTTGCTCCTGCACAACGAGCGCTGCAAGGTAAAGGCATCAATACGGTGCAAAAACTGTCGAAATTTTCAGAGGCTGAGATCATGAAATTGCATGGCATGGGCCCCAGTACGTTGCCTAAGTTGAAGGCCGCACTAAAAAATGCCGGACTGAATTTTAAGGATGGAAAAACAAGCACAAAGCCTTCAAAAGAAACGTTCGGGTTGACTGCCAAAAACTTTATTGAGCAACTACAAAAACTTCAATCCGACAAGGAGAAGGAAAAACTTCAGCGCTACTTCAAAACCAATGAAGGAGATTACGGTGCGGGTGATGAATTCATGGGTGTGAAAATGGGAAGCCTCTTTAAACTTGCCATTGAATCGAGAGGCATGCCTATTGGCGAGATCGAAAAATTGCTTGAAAGTAAGATTCACGAAGTTCGCGCGGGTGCTGTGAGCATCATGGATAAAGAATCGCGTTATCCAAAAACGACTCCGGAGCGAAGAAAAGAATTTTACGACTTATATATGAGACGGCACGATCGCATCAACAACTGGGACTTGTGTGACCTGGGTTGTCTGCACATGATCGGATGCCATTTGTATGACAAGGATCGAAAGGCGCTGTACAAAATGGCGAAGTCGAAAGTTATTTGGGAGAGGAGAACTGCTATTCTGGGAACGTGTTATTTCATTCGCCAGGGAGAAGTGGATGACACGTTTAAGATTGGCGAGTTGTTGTTAAAAGACAAGGAAGACCTCATTCACAAGGCCACCGGTTGGATGCTGCGATTTGCCGGAGCTAAAGATCAAAAGCGATTGCTTGCGTTACTCGATAAACATGCTGCCACAATGCCTCGCACTTTGCTGCGTTCTTGTATTGAAGGGTTGAGTAAGAAGCAGCGGGAGTATTACATGCAACTTAAGGGGTAGTTTTAACTACTCTCGTCATCCCGAGCGAAGAAGTGAAACAACAATGTAAAGAGCGCTGTTGCGAGGGATCCTCGCATTTCTGCAACGTTATACATCTAAATTACCGGTCTTTTTACTGCTTGTAGACTACGACATGCGGGGATCTCTCACTTCGTTCGAGATGACTTTTTTGCCACCGTATCTCAACACAACATTTTAGACCTGGTCATCCCGAGAGCAGAAAATTTCGATGGAATGGGCGCTCCACTCCCACACAATTATTATTTTATTTGTGATAGCAGTGGGAACGATCGGCTACAAAATCAGAAAAGTAGCCGTAACGAACCCGGTAGATTCGTTACGCTACGAATAACTTAATGACTTGAAGCTTCCGCAGGAACGGGAACAACGGTTGGAGCAGTCGCTGGAGCCGCAGCCATTCTTTTCATCACCATCTGATTGATGAAGTACATCATAATGACGGTGACAAAGGTTGCTCCTGCAACCACGTAGCCAAGAATCGGGTAATGCTCGATGTATCCTGAGGGCGTTTGGTGAACGATCATACCCGCAACCATCGAAGCGATTCCACCCGAAACCATTTGCACGGCCGAATTGATCGCCATAAACGCACCCCGATCCAATTGTGATGGTATTCCGGAAAACAAAGCTGAAGATGAAATCATTCGTCCAGAAACGTTGATGAACATAAATACGCTGAAGCACACCACAATCCAGAATGGCGTTACTTCCAGGTTACAATAGAAAATAACAACGAGCATCACCAGGAATGAACAAATGCTGAATACAGTATACTTTCCCCATGAGTCTGCAAGCTTGCCAATGAGTGGCGCTGTAAACATGGAGAAAACCCCTGTGATCATGTAGAGTGTTGGTAACTGCTTAGCGGTTAGATGCAAATTATTGATTGCAAACGCGCTACCAAACGGCATTAACATGAAACCACCGGTTGCCAGCAGCGTGGTAGCCGCAAAAGTTTTTAGATAATCAGGCTTCACGAAAGTATGTGCCAGGTGCGTCAGCGGACTTTTCTCCATTTTGTTGGTGAGGTGTGCATCGACAGGCTTCAGGTACAGCATGATCAAAACTCCCAAAGGGATACCAAGCCCAACAATCATAAGAAAGGGTGAGTGCCATCCGTAAATATTGTTGAGGTACAGCCCGATTGGCAAACCGAGAACCTGTGCTCCTGCAAACGACATCTGTAAAAAACCCATCACGCGACCGCGGACTTCCATCGGGAATAAATCGGTAACAATGGCAAACACTACCGAGCCAATCACTCCACCAAAAATTCCGGTAATGATTCGGGCACCCATCAGCAATTCGTAAGATGGGGCCAATCCACAAAGCAGCGTTCCTACCAGGAAGCCGGTGTAGAAAATCATTAGCATTTTTTTGCGGTCATACTTGTCCGCAAAACCGGCAGCTAAAAGTCCTGAAAGGCCTGCACTCCACGCATACGCGGAAACCACCATACCAAATTGGCCTGTGGTAATATGCAACTCAGGTAACAAAAAGGCGCTCAGCGGTGACAGCACCATGAAATCCAGAATGATGGTGAACTGAAGGAAGGCTAAAGCGGCTATGACAAAAGTCTGATAGCGATTGAAGGTCCTACTCATGATAAAATGGTTAAAAAGTTTGTCGTAGCCAACAAACAGGACGCAAACGTACGGTTTTTATTGTAGGAATGAGTCCAAAAAATTGATTACCGCATAAAGTTGCAATCCGGTGATGACAACATTGTGTCAACAGGAAAAGTTTGAGCAAAAAAGTTTTTTAAAAAAATACCCCTCTCTGGAAGAAAGGGGTACATTATCGGTTGAGTGGAGTCGAACTGGCGGAGCCGAAGCCTACTTCGGCCTAAAAGCTCCTTTCACAACATCCTCATCAAACCCAGCCGCAATCTGATTATTGTTTGCATAAACATACAAGGCCGTATTGAAAATGGTTGTGGCAACCGAGAAAATTAATCCCGCCAACAACAACAGACACGCACCTACAGCAATCGTAACGGCCAATCCCCATGCTCCGAACTGATTCGTTACAACGTAACCAATTAATCCCGTAATAACTATGATCAGGAAGAACACGAGAAATTGAACAAGGCCAAGACCAATCGCGCGGATCAAGCTTTCGCCCCAGGTTTTCTTGATCACTGATGCAGATTTTTTAATGGCATCAATCGGACCAACATTTTCATACACGAGCACTGGCACCACGAAGATGGTCACAATACTCCACGCCATACCAATCAGGCCGATAACAATGTGCGCAACGATCTCTCCAATCTTCCCGAGCCTTGAAGCCAGGTTGTGAAGGAGGCGCAACAACAATCCAACGGTGGCCGACAATAAACTCCACTGAACTATCACACCGATTCGCGACAATGCAAACTTGAAACTTTCACCAAAAGTCGCATCACCACCTTCGAAACGAACTTTCGTTGTATACACCACGCATACATTAAAGAATGTGGCAATGAAGGCCAGTCCGAAATAAGTCAGAAACACAATTACGTATTGGTACACTTCCAA